>QHZM01000013.1 GCA_003224665.1 Acidobacteriota bacterium | reverse complement strand
TTTTACAGGGTTTGCAGGCGTCTGCGGGCCGGGAAATTTCCGGCAACCGCGGACGGCGCCTGCCCGATTTGACGGTTGTCGGGTGGGCGTCCGGGTCCCGCTGGGCGGGGAATGAGGGCGCGGCTATCCGGTCCTGCGACAGCAACCCCCAGTTCCCAAGGCGGCGTACTTGGGTGGCGCAGAAGCCCGTCACAAGCCTTGACTTGAAGCACTTTCCGAGTTAATCTGGGTGTCTTCAATTACTTCCACAAAAGAGGGGGACTATGGACTTCCAGGTCGGCGACAAAGTTGTCTATCCAAATCAGGGTGTGGGAATAGTTGAACAGATTTCCCAGCGCAATCTAACCGGTGAGTCCGAGATCTTTTACCTTTTGAGACTTAATGCCAGCAGCCTCCGAGTCATGGTGCCCATGAGCAACGTCGCCACTATCGGCTTGCGGCGCGTCGCAAAGAAGAGCGAAATCGGCACCATCTTCGGGTATCTCGAAAGAGGGCGGTGCAAGGCTCCTCAGGACTGGAAGGGCCGATTCAAGGAAAACTCCGAGAAGATGCGGACCGGCTCTCTTCAACAAGTGGCGGAAGTGTTCAAGAGCCTGCTGATCCTCAGTCAGCATAAGCCCCTCTCATTCCGGGAGAAGAGGATGCTCGACCGCTCGTGGCAATTGCTCGTGAATGAGGTTGCGGTCGCCCGCAGCTCGTCCCGAGAAGCCGTCGAGGCTCAATTAGCCAGGGCTCTGAACAAATCAAACCTGAAGGCCCCACTGCCGAGTTAGTTCCTTCATACGGTCCCCCGGCATCCACCAGCCCAGGACGGAGCATCTCATTTCATGAGAGCGCGTGAAGTCCTCTGGTCGGGGACCAGGAGTCTATTTCTCGAGGCCGGGAGACGCCTCCGCAGAAGCTGATTCCCCCTCACACGTGCTGCATGGCCGGGCCCCGGAGACAGGGGGCCGCGCTCATCTCCAAGGGAGCGAAGAGGTTAGGTTGAGGGACGCGGGTCAGCCAAATGAACCCTACCACATTTTGAGCCCATTCTGAAAAAACCACAACATGTTGTGTTTTTTTGTTGACAAGCCCACCCCAGAAGGTTTAGATTCTGCCCCGGCGTCGGCGATGACACGCCGACCAGCCAAAGCCGGGACATGCCGCTTGGGCGGCAAGCAACGTCCGGACCACACCACTCAATTTTTTAATTTCGGAGGCGATTATGGGGAACCGGGACACTGTCTCGACGACGAAGAGCGAGACACTCACCACCGGCGGCGTGGCCCGGCGCGGTTTGACCTTCAAGCGACTTTTTACCAGGCCCGGCACTCATCCTTTTGATGAAATGGAGTGGGAGTCCCGCACCGCCTCCATCCAGAACGAAAAAGGCCAGACCGTTTTCGAGCAGCGCAATGTTGAAGTGCCCAAAGATTGGTCCCAGACGGCCACGAACATCGTCGCCTCAAAATATTTTCACGGGAAGCTCTCGACGGCCGAGCGCGAGTCAAGCGTCCGGCACCTGATCAGCCGCGTTGCGGACACCATCGCCCAGTGGGGCGTCGAGGACGGCTACTTCCGGACGGAAGAAGACGCCCAGGCTTTCCACGATGAGCTGGTACATATCCTGGTCCGCCAGAAGGCTTCTTTCAATTCCCCGGTTTGGTTCAATTGCGGCCTGTGGCACAAATACCGCCGATCCTCCGAAGGCGGCGGGTGGTATTGGGACCCGGGGTTCGGGCACTGGCACGAACCTCTCACCTCTTCGATCCTCAGTCGAGCCCCTGTCGGGGGGCGGTATGGCCTAGGGTCCCCTTTCCTTCATGAAAGGTTATGACGCTTTTGCGGGCGTCATCAAGTCCGGCGGCAAGACGCGTCGCGCGGCCAAAATGGTCATCTTGAACATTGACCATCCGGACGTTGTGGATTTTATCGAATGCAAGGCCAAAGAGGAACGGAAAGCCTGGACACTCGTCGGGGCCGGCTACGACTCCTCCCTCGACGGCGAGGCTTATAGTTCCATCTTCTTCCAGAACGCCAATAACAGCGTCCGCGCCACGGACGACTTCATGAAATCCGTCCTCGAGGACAAGGAGTGGGTGACGAGGCGCGTCACAGGCGGCGAACCCGTGAAGTCTTATCGAGCGCGTGACCTGATGGGCAAGATCGCCGAAGCCGCCTGGCAGTGCGGCGACCCGGGAATGCAGTTCGACACCACCATCAACAAATGGCACACTTCGAAGGCCACGGGCCCCATCAATGCCTCGAACCCTTGCAGCGAATACATGTTTCTGGATGACTCGGCCTGCAACCTGGCCTCGCTGAACCTGATGAAGTTCCAGGCGCCGGACGGCAAGCTCGATGTCGAAGCCTTCCGCCAGGCGGTGGACGTCGTGGTCACGGCCCAGGAAATCATCGTGGACAATGCCAGTTATCCGACGGAGAAGATCGCCCTCAATTCCCACGACTTTCGCCCGCTGGGCCTCGGCTACGCCAACCTCGGGGCCCTGCTGATGGCCAACGGCCTTCCTTACGATTCCGACGCCGGGCGCGACTACGCGGCCGCCATCACGGCCCTCATGCACGGCGAGGCGTACTTGATGTCCTCCCGCATCGCGGCGGAACTGAGCCCCTGCTCGGGCTTCGCCGTCAACCGCGACCCCTTCCTGGGAGTCATCTCGATGCACCGCAACGCGCTGGGGAATATCAACCCGCGGACCGTCCCGGAGAATCTCTGGAATACAGCGAAGAAGGCCTGGGATGAATGTCTGGCCAGCGGGATGAAGCACGGGTATCGGAATTGCCAGGTCACCGTGCTTGCTCCGACCGGTACGATCGGCTTCATGATGGATTGCGATACGACGGGTATCGAGCCGGACCTGGCGCTGGTGAAGTACAAGAAGCTGGTCGGAGGCGGGCTCATTAAGATCGTCAACAACGTGGTGCCGACGGCGCTCCTGAAGCTCGGCTACACCGAGCAGCAAGCCGCTGAAATCGTCAATTACATCGACCAGAACGGCACCATCGAGGGAGCGGCGCACCTGAAGCCCGAACATCTGCCCGTGTTCGATTGTTCCCTGAAACCGGCGGACGGGAAACGCTCCATCCACGCCATGGGCCACATCCGGATGATGGCGGCGGTGCAGCCGTTCCTTTCCGGCGCAATCTCGAAGACGGTGAATTTGCCGGAGGAAGCCACGGTCGAAGACGTTTCGAGCGCCTTTATGGAGGCGTGGCGCCTGGGCCTGAAAGCGATCGCGATTTACCGCGACGGCTCAAAACGCACCCAGCCCCTGAACACCTCTGACGCCAAGCCGGAAAACGAGAAAGCGGAGGCGAAGAAAGAGATGGAGGGGTCCAGGGCTCAGGAGCCCACGGCTCCGGCTACACCTATCCCTACCGCCCGGCCGTTGCGTTGCAAGCTCCCCGACGAGCGGCGCGCCGTCACTCACAAGTTTTCAGTCGGCGGGCACGAAGGTTACTTGACGGTGGGGCTCTATGAAAATGGCCCGCCCGGCGAAATCTTTATCACCATGGCGAAGGAAGGTTCGACGGTTTCCGGGCTCATGGACTCCTTCGCCACGGCGGTCTCACTAGCCTTGCAGTACGGCGTCCCGCTCAAAGTGCTCTGCGACAAGTTCAGTCATACGCGCTTTGAACCGAGCGGGTGGAGCAGCAACCGGGATATCGGCTATGCGAAGTCGCTGATGGACTACATCTTCAGGTGGCTGGCGCTCAAGTTCCTTCCGAAGGACGCCCAGCCAAAGGAAAACGTCAGCATTGCGGCGCCGAACGGCGTCGAGGCTGCCGCAGCGGCTGAGCTTGCTTCCCAGTTCAAGCACGCAAGCGGCGAGCCGGCCCCGGCCGGCGCGGCGACGGCTTCGACTCACGTCCATCCGGGCCTCGCAGGAGTCACCCATACCGAGGACGCCCCAAGCTGCCCTGATTGCGGCGCCATCATGGTCCGCAACGGCTCCTGCTACCGGTGCATGAATTGCGGCTCAACGTCAGGCTGCTCGTAATGACTGTGGGACCGGTCATGCCGGTCGAAGACGAATCGACGCTGTGGTCTTCAATCTTGATTCGCGGGTATACTGAGGAGGTAAACTCGTTAACCAGGCACCTGTCCGGCAGTCGCTGCGCCAGGCGGTCAGGTGAGGTCGGAGGTTGCCATGGATGAGAGGAAGCTGAAGAGGTACTTCAAGCAGCAAGTCCACGTGATCATGGAGCGCAGCGCCTCGGAGCCGGATGGTTTCCGAGCGTACTTCAGGGACCGGGAACCGAAGGACGATGAGATTTTGGGTTTGCTCGCCGTCACCGCCATGGTGAACGGCGAATTTCCCCGACGGGAATGCTTCCCCACGCCTGTCGAAGCTCTCGCGGCCCTTTCCCCCGCCGCCCGTTCAGTGATCTGCCGGGAGTTTCGCAAAGAACTCAGGAGCTGCCTGCGACAATTGAGTGCGACCCGCAGACCTGGTGGCAGGGCTCAGGTCGCGGGCAACAGGTTCGCCACGATAGCTCACCAGGCATAGTCGAGAGCGAATTGGGCTCGGCGGCCACCCGGACAGTGAATGCTCGAGGGGTCCGAGCCAAGCCCCGCGCATTTGCCCTCAAACCTCAGGCCACCGATGCGCGCGCGTGGACGACCGGCAGATTTTCCTTTACCTGCTGATCATTGACCATGTTCGAAATGACCGCCGAAATGTGCGGGTTGTTGAGCGCGAAGCGGTAGGCCTTGGCATGGAGCCCCATATCGCCCGGGATCGAATGGTTGAGGAGCGCGGCCCGTTCGGGGATTGGCTTGGCGGACCGGTCCGCTTCAAACACCGCCTGGGCGGCTTTCATCGCGATCACGCCGAAGCTCTTGCGGTGAGCCTCCTCGATGACGGGTTCGAGGTAGGCGCGGTTGACGACGTTGTAGGCAACCATCGCCACTGAATAGACGCCCGTGTCCATCGCGGCCTTGAGCACGGAGGCGGGGTCGGTGTGCGCGGAGACGCCGAGAAACCGCACTTTGCCTTGCCTGCGAAGGGTTTCAAACGCCTCGTAAATTTCCGGGATCCGCACTTCGGCGGGTGATGCGGCACCGTGCGGGCACATCATCAAATCAACGTGGTCGGTCTGCAAGCGCTTGAGGCTCGCCTCGATGGAACGAATAATCGTGTCCACATAGGTCTCTCGCCGCTCGATTTTTTCTGCGTATTTCCTTTCCATCACCTCGGCGATGGCGGACTGCTCGGCCTGCTGGAATTGGCCGGTGTAGTAGTAGCCGAGGTAATTGGGCAAGGTCACGCGGCGGCGTTCGAGCACTTCACTCGCCTCGCGCAGGATTCTTGCTTGTTCCTCCCGGCTCAAGCCTGAAAAGATGTTTCGGTAGGCTTCGACATGCGACCGGACAAAAGGACTGACCTTCGTGTTCAAGAATACTCGGTCGCGTTTGGCGCCTTCGATCACCGCTGAGTAACCCATCTCGCTCTGCCCGTCGCCGTAAGCCGGAGCGGTATCGAGGTAATTGAGCCCCAGGTCAATCGCCAGTTCGACGTGCCGGTTGTTCGTGGGCGAGATGGGGTCGCCGCCGCAGACGATCTCAGAAATCATGAAGCCGGTGCGGCCCAGCTTCCGGTAGCGCATCTCCGATTGCTTGTTGCGCCACTCGCCTTCAGGCTCTGTGGCAGCGCTCATCCCGTGCGCCGTCGCCCGCAAAAGACCTCTCCCCGGCACGCCCGCACCCGCGGCCAGCATCATGGTGGCTTTCACGAATTCCCTGCGTGTCACTCGAGTCATCTCTTCCTCCTCCCGCGGTCCTGGACATCATCCGGCGATGGTACTCCCTCTGAGGGCGGAGCGCGTAAGACTGCACTCGACCTGTAGATTAGTGACGCTCGGCCGCGATTCAGACCACGGTGACTTGAAGGGCCTGCTGTCCGGTTGCCCCGTCGGGGTAGATGCCTTTCGGGTCTCGATCCTCGATTCGACCTTTCCCATCGATTGCCCGCACGCGGATCATGTAATTCCCGGGCTTGGGCCTCAGCCACATATGTTTCCAAAACGTCCAGACGATAGGAGAGGGATTGCTGAAGAGGGTCGCGGGCTTCCAGGTGGCGCCGTCGTCAAAGCTGATCTCAACAGCCCGGATGCCGTCGAGGTTTCCCAGGGCATAACCGGCGAGTTCAAAAGACTCCCCGCGGATCTTCGCGCCTTCCGTGAGGTCTGTGAAACGGGCGTGGGCCCAGCGCTCGCAGGTGTCTGACCATCCATGCTTTTCCCAGTAGCCGAGGGAGGGCTTGCTCGCAAGCTCGATTCGCGTGAACCACTTTGGCTGCTTCATTCCGAACTTCCCGGGGATAAACAGGCGTGCGGGATACCCGTGGTCGGACGGCAGGTCCTGTCCGTTCATCCGGTAGGCAATGAAATTTTCCTTGTTCAAGAGGCGCGAGAGCGGATGGCCGGTCGTGAAACCATCCGCCGCGTAAAAAATCGCATAGGACGCTTCCTTCGACGGCCCTGCCCGCTCGAGGAGCGGCAGGAGCGGCGTGCCCGTCCACTTCGCATTGCCGAGCGCGTTTCCGCCGATTGGATTCGAAATGCATTCGAGGGTTAATTGCTTTTCGACAGGAGAGAGCGCCAGGAGGTCCCGGTATCCCAGCGAGAGCGGACTCGAGACGAGCCCGTCGATTCTCAGTTGCCAGCGGTCCCGGTCAACCCTAGGCGTAAGACCTTTCGAAGTCACATAAAATTCGTCGTTGGGAGTGATGGCTACCAGCGCTGCCTGCTCCCCATACTTTTCGTAGCTCTTGACGGAAAGCGCGCGCGGCTCGCCCAGCTTCTTCAGCCAATGGGAGACGGCTGTGTATTCGGCGAGTCCAATGCCGCCTGCAACCGCGCCGATTATCAGAGTTCGGCGTTTCACCGTCGCGCTCTTCGGAGGTAGATTCGGCTTCGAACGCTCTCATTCTACTTTGTTTTCCCCGAGAGAATGGCGCAAATCGCACGTGCTTGGGATTTCGTGTATATTCGAACTTCCGGCGCTGAAGGCCTGGGGGATTGAGAATTTCAACTCAGGTCCCGGAGGTCAGTTGAGAGGCCCATCCTGGTTCGGCCGGCGCTTCCAATGCTGCGCGCGTTGCGGCGGCCACCTGTTCGAATATTTTTTCTCTCCCGACGGTCACTTCGGCCTCGTCAATGTGCTCGAGAATGCCCCGCGGCAGGGCCGGGCGGGCGAAGGTGAGGTTGACTGTCCCGGTTGCGGCGCCCGTTACCGTTTGCTCGACCGACTCGACCCGCTTGGGAAACCCGTCGTCCGTCTGTAGGTCTGCTTCGCGTGACCGGCCGGCCGCCTCGGGGTCCGGTCCTCGCTCCTCCCGGTCCCGGGGCGTTCGATTTTGTAAGGCGCCATGAGTCCCAAAGGTTTTCTGCTCACGCCCGGAAAGTTGAGGGAATACGTGACGGCGCGGGGTCTGGTTCCGGATGGGAGGGGCATTTCCATCCGGGAGCTTGGCGGCGGAGTGTCGAACCTGGTCTTCCTGGTCG
>QHZM01000012.1 GCA_003224665.1 Acidobacteriota bacterium | reverse complement strand
GATGTGAATGCGGTTGATGTATACTTCACCGTCTTCACGCGCGGAGGGAAATACTTTGCCGGAGGGAGAGGAGCAACAATTCACCCGAACCCAGGTGGGGCCTTTGGGCCTCGGACCCTACGTGCCCGCAGCGGTCATGACCAACGACGACCGGGCGAAGTACGTGGACACCTCGGGCGAATGGATCACGGCCCGCACCGGAATCAAGCGGCGCCATATAGCCGCCGAGGAGGAAAGCACGGCTGACTTGGCGCGAGCTTTGATTTTCATCGAGGAACGTCTTCAACATCCAAAGGTCCTGATACCTCATCAGCTTGCGAAAATTTCTCTCCATTATGAGCAGGGCGGCTGCGGCCCGGCGCAGCACTATCCGTCCGCCTCGCCAGCAGCAAGGTCTTTGTGGGGACACAAAGCGCACTCATCGTTTACGGCTTACTTCAGTGATCCACCCATTCCTTGGCCGTGGTTTTACTCGTGCAGACTTGCCAGGACTAAATGGCTCCCATAGGGTTAACGAGGTCACTTAACCTGCGCATCAAAGACGGCAGTCTGAATCCGACCCGCACGCTTCATCTGCACAAAAATCCGGTATTGGCCCGGTCGCGGAAATCCATATGGGAACGAGACCTCAGGTGGCAAAGCCGCCGCTGACAAGGAGTGGTTGCGATGCGGGCTTGGCTGCAAATTGGCCATATCAGGCATCAGGCTAGCCTCGGCAATTTGAAGGGCTGCCATACTAACCGAACCCGCTGGATGCACGTGAGCAAAGACTGTTCCATCCCAACTCAGGAATTCGGCATGCCCGGCCATTCCCATGTAAGGCTCGAGATCCTGGACCGGCTTGCCGTCGCGACCCTCGACGCGGAAGCGGAAATGTCCCGGAACATTCGGCTTTAGCGGGGCGGCATCCCGCTCCCAAAGCACGCGGCCCCCGTCCGGTAGTTCGGATACACCGGAAATTTGGGAAACCCGTGAAACGGGGCGAGCCGATGCTTCCGAATCGTCGCCTGTGAGAGGGCTGCCTTGCATACCCGGTAGAGTAATCTCAGCCAACAGAGTCTCGGGAAAGCCGTCCTCGTGAACGACGTCAGCAAAAATCTTATAAAGCCCTGACGGCATGGACGGTAAGCCCTGGAGAAAAACACCGGGCTTAATCTGGCGAGGATGTAAATGCCAGAATCGGTCCATTTCAGGGAATCGAACCAGGAAAAGGTGCATCAGGTAGCCGTGATCAGGAATCA
Organism: Acidobacteriota bacterium; assembly: GCA_003224665.1. Taxonomy (GTDB): domain Bacteria; phylum Acidobacteriota; class Terriglobia; order UBA7540; family UBA7540; genus QHZM01. The sequence goes on along the minus strand of QHZM01000012.1, from coordinate 11,004 downwards.
GCGGGTGACGCCCGACCAGTTGGAGCCATTCGGGATCCGTTGCTCGTAGGAGCATGTACTCACCCGACTCCAAATTTGCGGCGAGACGAGGGGCCCTGTAAATTCTTCTTGTCGCGACTTCCGCGTCCCAATTCCACCACCTGTTACCTAAATACAGTATGCCCACCACCGATATTGCCGCTGCTAGCATCGCCAGGCGACCCCGGCGCAGGTCTACGGGTCGGCGGTCGGCCCCTGGCTCTAACATTCCGTCCCGAAAGAAAGCGCCGACGACGCTCACTGCTCCGATCGAGAGGAATATCATTAATGCCGTGAGCGCAAAGGCTAAGGTGTTCTGCATCCGAAGAGTGCCCTGTACCGTAGCGGGGACGGGTACGACGAGCTGACCTTCACCCTGTGCGCCGTAAGCGTGGATGCGCAGCTGAAACACGCCGAACTGCATTAGCCACACGCTGCACGCGAAAAACTGGGGGTCATCCGCCGAGCGTTCGGCTACTTGGGGGGCGGGAGAATTTTCAGAGCCAAGCCCGGTCAGTAAGAGGGGTGCAACTCGAATTTCGCGAATTGCAGATTGGCTTCTGATTTCAATTCCTGCCACGCCCGGGATCACTCTCGGGGTTCGAACCGTAACGAAAAGCCGGTAGGGTCCAGCGTTGCCTTCGAAAAAGATGTCTGGACTGCCGACGTGCGCCGCAGCGGGCCGGGCAAGAATCAGAAGGAGTACGACTTGAGTCAGCTTCCTCATGAAGAGTCAAGCAGCCTCAGCTCCGCCGGGAGCATGAAGGGTTGACCTGGACTCCGTTGCTCGTCCACTAATCTATCGGCGAATCCGCCGCATCAAGTCCGCGCCGATCAGGCCCAGCCCACTGCTCAAGATCGCTCCAGTCAGAGCCTCTAGCATCCTGATCCAGAAGTGCGCGCCGGTTTGTTCCAACTGAAGAAACAGGTGTCGGGCATAATACGAGTCCGGATGCGTGGTATAGCCCATGTACCCGGCTCCGAATACCCGATTGCGCGCTCCGGGCGACATGAGGAAGGTGGCAAAGGGCCATTGGACCAGAAGGAAGGTTAAGAAGAATGCAGAGCCGAAGACCGCGGCCTGTAGCCGCTTATCCCAGCCGCGTATTTTGATTGATAATAAGTCGAGGACCGCCGCAGGAGCGATGAGTAAGAGCGGGAACTCGTAGGGAACAAAGTGGTCAATCTTGTGAAAAACGGGGCCTAGTTTGGGCTCAGCCGGGAAAAGAGGGAAAATCCACACGTCAGCCAGCAATAAGCCTGTGTAGACGGCGATGACGATGCTGCACGCCCAGCGTCTTCCGGTGGGCTGCGACACGGTGATCAACACTATCGGGACGACAACAGAAACAGTGCGATAGAAAAGCGCACTGTGCATCATCGGCCGGAACTTATATTCCAAGGAAATAAGGAGAATAATTGCAATCATCAGACCACCGACAAGCAAGGAGAGATGAGGAGGGCTCTTGAGCTTGACATCGAGCCCGTAAGCGGCGTGCCACCAGTTATCGAACGGGGCTCCGGTGAGCATAGCCAGGCTCCCCCAAGTGCAAATGAATGCTCCAAGAGGGCCACGGAAGCCCCAGATTCTCACGGAGGCATCTCTCGCCTCCGGAGCTGGCCGGCGCCCGAACGTGTGGGATAGGATCAAATAACCACAGGTCAAGCCGGCCACCACACCACACATTTGCATAGCGACATGAGCCGGTGTCCAAAATGAGTCTCGACCTATTGACATATGCCAGGAGACATCCCAGTAGAGACCGAACGCTCCGGAGAATACGGCACCAATGCCGCACCAAAGGTGCCAGGGAACCGACCTCGGCCCGAAGGAGGCCTCTACGCGGCGACCCGGAAAGGTCTCGGATAGACCCTCGATCTTTTCCGAGGGAAGCGTTATCGACTTTTTACCCATGGCTGCTATCCTTGCCATTGCCTCGCAAGACCGTGGATGACCTTCCCGGTGGTTAGCGACGTATTCCTTGAGATTTCAAGACCTAAATCGCCGCTCCCGACGGCACGTATGTAAATCTCCGTTTTAACCGCAAGAAAGGCTTCTCCAAACAGTGAAAAGAGATCACGGCGAGCACAAGCGTCGCCGCGAAGGCACAGATCCACCTGGCGACGAGGTACTTTAGTCCGAAATAACCGATGTGCTTCAGAAGAAGCCTACCAATGAGCTCAACTACCAGCATATGAAAGACGTAAAGGCCATAGGAAATTTTACCGAGATAAACCAGCACCGGAGACTTCATGACCGGTGCACCGTCTTGCGAGGCACCCAGTACAGACAGGAAGATAGCAACCGCTCCCAGCGACATTAGGGGGTAGCCAAGCATGTTTCCCGCAAGCGGTGGTATCAGGTCAATTAATCCGCAATAGCGACCGATCAGCACCCAAGTGATTAGGCCCGACCCTAGCAGAACGAATCTTGTCCGTAACCTTAGGCGAAGCTTGCGTCCGTGGAGAATGACGGCAAGCAGTATTCCACAAGCTATCGAATCCATGTGGGCCAAAGTGTTGCACCATATGCAGAGCACAAAAACGGGCACGCGCAGCAACATCAGCCGGGCAAAACTAGCCAGAGCCAGCAACCCTATGGGGACCGCCAGAATGATCCTTCTCGACGCCATGCGCAGCACGAGAGGCCACAGCAAATAGAACTGTTCCTCAACCGACACGCTCCACAACGGCCCGATAATAATTGAAGGTCTACCAAAGGCGATAGCCCAGTTTCCTGCGAACAGCAAAAAAGCGAGGATGCGAGCCCACCCCACAGCTAGGGACTTGTCAAACAACGACAGCAGGCAAAGAAGTCCGATAAAAAAGAAGTACAGCGGCCAAATCCGAAGAAGCCGGCGGACATAAAAGGCTTTAAGGTCCACCGATCCATTTTTTTCTCTCTCTCGTAGAATCAGCTCAGTTATCAGATACGCGCTAATGACGAAGAATACGTCGAGGCTGGGTGCGCATGCTCTGCCGATGGTAATGACTGAGAATGCCATTGCTGCTGGAAGATGATCGTAGTACCACTTTCCGAGATACGGCGGGAAGGCATGAAAGGCTAATATTGCGCAAAAAAGGAAGAATCGGATGCTGTCCAGCTCGGGGTGATAAAATCGTTCCTTGAGGTCAGCCCGACGGGGGAGGTCAGAAGTGACAGCGCCAGTCTTCAGTGGAGTGGAGATGGTTCGTGGCGGCATTACTGCCAGGGAGGCATCCAAGCTTCCCTCCGTTCCTGTTGTGATCGCCTCTGGTCCCTCGGGTGCATTCCGCTCAGGCCGGCCTGTGGGCGGAGACGATACTTTCATTCCTCACCTTTCAGCCCGTTCGACCCGACAGGCGATGTCATTCACAGTTCCGCGTTCGGCCACCTGACTCCCAGCCCCTGAAGCTGAAAAACCATGCGAACAAGGCGCGGGAAGCTACAGGGTGCCGTCGAGTGTTATCGGCGTCGCAATTGCTGGGCCAATGTTCGATGCTGCCACATTTACCAAGACACTACGCCGGGGCCCGCGACGCTGAAACCAGCGCTGCTCACACGCTTCCGGGTGCTCTAACTGCACAGTGTAATCTTCCCTGATTGCAGCGCGCCTTATTGGCCTTGCTGAACATATAGCAATCCGGTTGCCACTCCGGCGGCAACTTGCATGTCTTTGGAGTTCTGGCAGTTACCTCTCCGCTCATCCAAGTGACCTAGGGTATTGCCGAGAGCGAGGTGCAGCTCCAAGGTCATGGTGAACGTGATTTCACATTTTGGGCAATTTATTCCTCTGACTCCCGTCCTCCTGAGCCGGTGGGGTAAACGATGCCTGCCCGTCACGTGGTGGTTTGGCCGTTTTAGCGCACCTTGGCCCCACGATTGCTCTTGGTTTGCAATTTCACGACTGCCTTATCTGCTGTGATGTTTGACGTGGTCCTTACCCGCCTGTAGCGACCGGCAAGCGGCGCCATCCTCTATGAGTTGCGCCTCGTGGCGGGGCGGAGCAATGAGTCAGGGAAAAAGGGAAAGGCTGGGTTGAGGGGAGCAAAAGCAATCAGAAACACGGCCTCAACGAAAGGTCGCCTTTCATGACGAAGTTATTCCGTGTCCTCCGCTCACCGGCTTTCATCGTGGCAGTCGCCCTGGCAGTGCGACTGGGCGCGATTTTTTACCAGCGGACCTACTTGCTGCCTCCGGTTCGAGACCACATATTTTTCGGATTCGAGATGGGAAGAATCGCCCGCTCGATTGCGACGGGCCAGGGGTTCAGTTCACCCTATGACGCTCCGACCGGGCCAACTGCGGTCGCGGGGCCGATCTATCCCTACTTGCTGGCCGGAGTCTTCAAGCTATTCGGGATCTATACGGACAAGTCTGCTATTGTGATCCTTAGCTTAGATTCTCTGTTCTCGGCCCTGACTTGCTTGACCGCATTTCTGATCGGGAGGGAGATTTTCGGACCGTCTGTAGGGGTCTGGGCGGGCTGGGTCTGGGCCTTTTTCCCGTATGCGATCTGGTTTGCTGCCCATTTAATCTGGGAAACCAATCTTTCGGCATTTCTGCTCAGCTTAATCTTCCTTTTGACCTTACGCCTGGAGAGTTCGACCAATCCGTGGGAATGGGTGGGGTTTGGCCTGCTTTGGGGTCTAACCACGCTGGTCAATACAACTCTGGTCTTATTTTTTCCCATTTCACTGGGTTGGTTGTACTTTCGCAGGCGGCGACTGGGATTGCAGTCTGCGCGTCCTGCCGGGGCAGTTGTATTCGCGCTGATTGCGAGCGTGGTGCCCTGGTTGGCCCACAACTACATCGTTTTTGGCCGTTTTGTCTTTCGCGACAACTTCGCACTGGAGCTTTATCAGGGAAATAGAGAGGGCGCAACAAGCCTCGTAGAGCACCGTTATCATCCTCTCCGTGACCCGGCGGAGATGGCAGAGTATCGCAGATCGGGCGAACTCGCCTACATGGCCCGGAAGCGCAACCAGGCTATTCAATACATTGTCGACCATCCCTGGTCCTTTGCGGCGCGAAGCGCAGGACGCTGGGTGGCGTACTACTGGACCGGGACCAAGGATCCTCTCCTCAACAACTGCCTCGTCGGGAGATATCGGAGGCAGAAGGTACTGTTGTACATGCTGGTGGCTGCGCTGTCGACCATCGGTATCCTTATAGCGCATCACGATAGAAAGACCGAGGCTTCACTCTTCGCTGCTCTCCTCCTGGTCTTCCCCGCGCCTTACTTCATCACTCATGTTCACGCCCGTTTCCGCCACACGCTTGAGCCGGAGATGGTGGTCTTAGGCGTTTATGCGGTGATGAAAGTTCTCTCCGCATTGGCCCCCAAGCTGTCTCCCAAACACGCGAAATCGGAATGCCCTGCCCCGATTGCTGTACCATCATAATGTGAATTCCGAGGTGATTTAAGGTACACCCAAAAACTTTACCAGGCGTGACTTGAGTTTTTAGACCTAATTAGTCCGTCCTCATCGTGGTTTATCCTCTCTGGGCGTAATCGGTCGAAGGCCGATCGCCCAGGGCACTGTGAGGTCTTTCCGTATTGTAATCCAGTCTCCGCTCCTCCAGCTTTTCCCGAGCGTCGGCCTGCAGGAAGAACAAGTGCAGGTTCAGGCATTCGTCCCGAAAGTGTCCGTTGAAGCTCCCGTCGAAGGGGTTCCGCATTGGATCGCCCGGGTCGATGAAACGAAGCCGCCCGCCGCGCCGATAGTCCCAGACGATAACATTGAGCGAGCGTCAGGGGTCTCCTACGGATCCGGGAGCAGGTCTTCGGGTGACCCTTCTTTGGTCTCCTCTTGCGTTCCAGCGGTCAAAATGCCGGGTCCCTTGTTCCGCTCCTGCTCGGCTTTTCTAAGTTGCTCGAATCGCTCTAACTCGGCCTTTTCTACCGCCTTGCTTCCGAGCTTTCGATAGGCTTGCGCCAAGATATAGTGAGTGGCGGGATCCTCGGGGGCCAGTTGGGTGACCTTTTGCAAATGGATAATGGCTTGCTCTAAGTCCCCGGTTTGGATCAAGGCCCTGCCGAGGTCGCGATGGGCCTGCCCGAGGTCGGGCTTCTGCTGAATCGCCTTTTCCAGATACGGAAAGGCCCGGTCATACTGTCTTTTCATGAGATAGATGTTTCCCAGCTTCCACGTGGCGAGGTAATTTTCCGGGGCGACCTGCAATTCTTTGCGAAACTCCTCTTCCGCATTGTCAAGATCCCTTGTCTTCCAATAGACATTGCCAAGAGCGTAATGCAGCTCCGGCATGTCGGGCCTCTTGGCAATGGCTGTTTTATATTCCTCAATCGCATTTTGCGTTTCTCGTCGCGCTTCGTAGTAAGCCCCCAATAGTTCGTGAACTCGATAAGAATCCGGATCGAGATCGGCCATCTTCTTGTAGGTATTCGTCATCAGCTTTGTATAAACTCTTCCCAAGTTATAAAGAACTTCGATATCTCTTGGGGAAAGCTCAGCCGCCTTCCGCAGGACCTCGAGCGCCTGATCGTCTCGGCCTAATTCAGTGTAGCTGAGACCCAGATTGAGATAAGCTCGAGCCTCACCCGGGCTCAAAGAAATTGCCTTTTTCAAAGGCTCCAGAGATTTCTCATATTGATTGGTGCGGACGTAAGCCATCCCAAGGAAAAGATTGGCGCCGAGGATATCCGGTTTCCGTTTGAGCGCCGACCGGAAGGCCTCGGCCGCCTCGTCATTTCTGCCTTGGAGGTAATACACAAGTCCAAGATTTGTCTCGACCTCGGCGATTTCCGGCTGCAGCTTGAGAATCGCCTGGAATTCTGCCGCCGCCTTCTGGTAATCACCCGTTTTCTCGGCCTCCTTGGCCGCTTGGAAGTGTTTTTGGACTTGGAAGTCAGGAGTGGCTTGAGCTCCCGAGGATACAGGGAAAAGGAACGGGATAAAGAGGGGCAGCAAACGAATTCTTGTGTACATCTTCAGTGTCTCCCCATCATGAAGGGCAAGAGTAATTAAGGCAGGCTCAAAAAGCAAACTGGAGACGCGTGGCAGGAATGGCCGCTGGGCAGGGTGGCATCCTGATGTGGAGCATCCGTCGTCGGGCTGGCTCTATCGCTCCGGTGCGCTTTTCGCGAGGATTCGTTTTTCCGCGACGGCGCGTGAATTTCAGGCTTTCTTGCCTGACTCTAGACCCACCAGTTTGGGCGGGTCCCACGCGGGGGGAATGAAAACGACGCGCACTTCGCCCGGAATACCGGCCGCGTACGGGAGCACATAATTCGCTTTGCTCCAGTGCGGCTGGACCCACTCCGGATGCGGTTCGAAGCGCCACCAGGCGTAGCGTGTGAGCAGCTCTTTACCCATTCCCACTTGTTTGGAGCCGGGAAGCTGGTAGGCAACGTCCCAAGGTGTATTGCCCCAGCACCGCCCGTGGGGAGAAGGACCGAAAGGCTGGGCCTCGGTATTGACCTGCCAGACGCCATTGGCGCCGTAGGTGTGGCCCGCCGCGCCGCTCAACATGCTGGCCCAAAACATGAAGCGCTCGACCTCCTCCCGGCTTGCTTCCAGGATACCCTCATAACAAACCTCGCCTACGAGCACGGGCATGCGCGGCGCTCGAGAGAGTTCTCCGGTTACCGAATCCACAGTCCCGGGGATACTCGCCCGGTCGCTATGACCTGTCTGGAGCATGTCAAAGTCGAGAACGGCTGGATCTTCGACGGTATCCCGCGCGGTCCTGCCAGGATGGATGGTGATGAGATGATGATTGGGATCGGTGGCGCGAACATAGCGGGCGATTTCCGTCCACCCCCGTTTCTGTGCGGCTTCGTCCTCGGTCTTCGTCTTCGAAAGGTAGTAGGGCATGGTCCCCTCTCCAGCCAGGCACCAGATGACCGGGTAAGCTCCCCATCGCGCGACCAGGTTTCGCCAATGCTGCTTCATTTTCGCCATGCCCATGATGGGCAAAAAGTATCCCCAACACCCGACGATGCAAGGCGTCAAACCATGATCGACCAGATACTGGATCCGCAGGTCCGCCATATCGAAGTAATGGGGATTAATCCGCGTGTAATTTTCCTCCCAGGGGTATCCGGCCTCATTCGCCCCCCGCGGATCGAAGGGCGGCATATCCGGGTATAAACCCGCGACGATCTGAATAACGGTGAATCCCTTCTTGACGCGATCGGCCGCCAAAGTCTCGACATCTTCCGGCCACCGGAGCCGATGGCAGAGTCCCATCCACCACGACTCCCTGCTGGCCGTGAAGGTCAGAGTTCGACGGATCGCTCGAAACTGTTCGGACCATGTACCGCCCGGCCGCCGGAGGAGAGTATCGGACTCGCCAGGTCTGTTCCCCCGACCAGAACGCAGGGACACGATGTTCATCCCCGTGTGGGCCGGTGAAGACCAGATCAAGTTCCACGTCGTTGAAAGGGTCTGGGTACACTTTTCCGGACGTGATTGACCATTCCACCACGCAACGCTCAATTCCGAATCGGGTCGGAGCCATTGCGCCTTGCCCTTCCTTGCTCCGCCCTTCGGAGTGCCTGGCGCCCTTCCCTTTCTGCGCCTCGGCGAACTGCGACGTCAGCGTCGCCATCCCGGCTTTTTCGAGAAAGGACCGGCGGTTGAGGGGGTCCATCACATCCTCCTTAAATTGGCAGCGAGTCGGGCGATCAAATTCCCGGCAAATCGCCTTCGAGTCTTATCGCGGCGAGTAGCCCCCGGTCAATGGTGAATAAAGGCAGGCCCGAATTGCTCCTTCAGGAAGCCCGAACGAAAGTGTCCAGCCGATTGCGGGACTCCCCCCGACTCAAGCCGTACTCGGCAGCGGCGTTCGAATTGTGGCAGAATCATGCACCTTTGTGGATTTAATTGTAAGCTAGGCGCCAGAAGGTAAGGGACGCCAGGCGGTGCCATCCACAGGTCGTTAGAATGCGGATCATTTCGTCCATTGTGAACGAAGACCTCACTGGACGCTGTGTGACCCCCGGGCTTTTGCGCTTGCGACCCGGGTCCTCGGCAACCCATCCGTTGTCGTGAGCGAAACGCCGGAAGGCGCTAAGGTATTCCAGTCTCTAGATGGGTTCCGGGGCCACGCGTTGTGAGATTCTCCTACCACGCAACTGGGAGGTGATTTATGACTAATCGGCGAAGGTTTCTGACCGCATTACTTGCGCCCCCTGTGTTTGCCGGTCGAGGTGAGGCGAGACCCGAATCCAGCCCTGCGCCCATGCCGTCGAGGGTTCCACCGTGGCCGGAAGAGAACGACCCGGCTTTCTGGGACCGAATACGAGACCAATTCTATATCACGCCCGGGGAGGCGTTCTTCAATACGGGGACGATTGGCGCGACACCGCGGCCGGTTCTTGAGCGTGTCATCGAGGACATGCGAACCCTGCAAGCCACCGTCACGCGCTGGGATTACACGGCCAATACTCCGAACTGGATCAGCGGTTACTCACCGGAACTGCCGCTCCGCGAAAAGCTCGGTAAGCTCGTGAACGCGGAGGGTAGAGACCTTGCGCTGACTCAGAATGCCACCTTCGGCATGAACTTCCTGGCACAGGGCTTCGATCTGAAGGCCGGAGACGAAGTGATCACGACCGATCAGGAGCATCCCGGCGGGGTCTGCGGATGGCGAGAGCGCGTCAAACGAGACGGAATCTCCTGGAAACAGGTCAAGATGCCGATTCCGGCGAACGACCCGGACCGGCTGGTCGAACTGTTCGCCGAGGCCATGACCTCCCGCACGCGCGTGCTTGCGTTTCCGCACATCATCTCCCCATCTGCCGTTGTCATGCCGGCCAAAAGACTGACCCAGTTGGCTCATCAGCACGGGTGTCTCTCGCTGGTCGACGGGGCGCAGGCGTTGGGTCAGGTCAAGGTCGACCTCCAGGACATCGGGTGCGACGCCTATTTCTCAAGTCCGCATAAGTGGCTGCTGGCTCCAGCGGGCAATGGGATGTTCTACATCCGGCGTGAGCTGCAAGATAAAGTTTGGACCACGTTATGCAGTCAGGAATGGGATAACCACAACGACGGCATGTACCGGTTCATGCAATATGGCACCGGCAATCGTTCGCTTCAGGCCGGCCTCGACGCCGCGCTCGACTTTCATTTCCGCATAGGGCCTGAGCGTGTGCGCCAGCGTATCCGCTCGCTGGCCGACCGCCTCCGGAAGGGGCTCGAGCGCATACCGCGTTCCAAAATCAGCTCCCCCGTTCATCCCGACCTCGCCGGCGCCGTTGTGGTCCACGGCATCGAAGGTGTCCCTGCCGCTAAACTCGAACAGGAATTGTGGCAGCGGAGAAGAATCAGGGTCCGGTCCATGGGGGATCAGCTCGGCGTTCGCCAGTCATGCCAAATCTACAATAGTGAAGCCGAAGTAGACGCGACCCTTGACGTCGTGCGCGACCTTGCGGCGAGCGCCTGATGCCGTAAGCTTCGCTCGATGCGAGGAATAGAACTTAGACTCAGCTCGCGCCCAAATCCAACGACTCAACACCCGCAGGCGAAGCCACGGTGCAAAAACAAAACACCGCACCGCGGACGCCGGACATCTTCCTGACTGTCCCCAGCCACTGTGCCGTTAACGAGCCGTGTCTGCGTCTTCTTGGGGGTTAGAAATTGTCCGATGCCTTGACGGCCTCGCGACTTACTTTCTCATCCAGATGGTACGGCTTTTTAGCCTGCCGGAAGTCGTTGCCAATCAGATGGATTCCGCGCGTCGTGTCTCCCATGACCCTGAGAAAAAGCGATGTTCCCGGAAGAGCCTTCGAGTCACGGATCACAGAATCTTCGACTCGATTGAGAACCACAGCGGGGTTCTCCGTGTCGGGTCTCGCCTGTCTCCCGGCGAAGCCAATGACCTCGAGCCCTTTGACGTCCTCGAAGTAGAGGGCGCTTTCCCACTTGTCCGACGCGGGCTTCTCCCAAACGACCTCGACGTCTTTCAGCTTGAGGTTTCTGGCCCAACGGAATTTCATGGCGTGGACGGCTTTCTTGAGAGGAGACGTCGGGTCGTCCGAG
>QHZM01000011.1 GCA_003224665.1 Acidobacteriota bacterium | reverse complement strand
CAGATTTCGACGGGCGATATCCTGCGCGACGCGATAAAGAACAAGACCCCGCTCGGGCTGGCGGCCAAGGCAAAAATGGAAGCGGGCGACCTCGTGCCCGACGACGTCATGTGCGGCATCGTGGAAGCGCGAATCTCCCAGCCTGATTGCCAGCAGGGTTTCATTCTCGACGGGTTTCCCCGGACGCTTCCCCAGGGCGAATTTCTGGGCCGCCTTCTCCGGACGCAAGGGCGAGGAGATCCGCTCGTCTTGAACATCGGAGTCCCGCCCGAAGTCGTGATGAAACGGCTCATCGGCCGGCGCACCTGTTCGGTTTGCGGGCAAATTTATAATATTTATTTAAATCCCCCGATGAAAGAGGGGGTCTGTGACAAAGACGGTGGGAAGTTGTTCGAACGTCCGGATGACAACGAGGAAACCTTCCGGCAGCGCTTGTTCGAGTACGAAAACCAGACGAGCCCGCTGGTTGACTACTACCGCCGCAAGAACTTGCTTCATGACGTGGATGGGAGCCGCTCCTCGGAAACTATTGCGAAGGAGCTTTTCGATTTCTTGAGGAACTCATGATCGTTTGCAAGTCCGCGGCGGAAGTCGAGAAATTGCGACAATGCGGCAGACTGGTCCGTGAGATACTGGAGGAACTTCGGTCTCGGGTCAGGCCCGGAGTGACAACCCTTGAGCTTGAGAAGTACACCGCAAAGCGACTCGCAGAACTCGGGGCGCGCCCGGCGTTCAAGGGCTACCGTGGGTACCCTTGCTGCTTGTGTACTTCGGTGAACGATGAGATTATCCACGGTATCCCGTCAGAACGTCGCCTCCAGGAAGGCGACATCGTAGGCCTCGATCTTGGCGTGATCGTGGAGGGGTTCTACGGAGACTCCGCCATCACGGTGCCGGTGGGCGGGATTTCCGAGGATGCGCAAAAGCTGTTGCAGGTTTCGGAAGAGGCCCTGGACTTGGCGATCGAGAAGGCACACCTGGGAAATCGCCTGGGGGACATTTCAGCCAGGATCCAGGGGCACGTTGAGGAGAACGGCTTCTCGGTCGTGCGCGAGTTCGTGGGCCATGGCATCGGTCGTGAGCTCCACGAAGAGCCGCAGATTCCGAACTACGGCCAGGCGGGTCGCGGCTCGCTGCTCAAGGAAGGAATGGTCCTGGCCATTGAGACCATGGTGAACTCGGGCGGCAGCGCCCTCCAGATCAAGGAGGACCGCTGGACGGCCGTCACGACCGACGGGAAGCTGTCCGCGCACTTTGAGCACATGGTCGCGATTACCCGGAATGGCCCTGACGTCTTGACCGCGTTGTAGCGCCCAACCAGGGCTTTCGCGCCCCGAGGGCGGTCCGCAGGGGGCCCGGTGCTGGTTTTTGTGAATTATGCCAAAGGAAGACGCCATTGAAGTTGTGGCCAAGGTGCTCGAGGCGTTGCCAAACGCAATGTTCCGAGTCGAGCTCGACAACAAGCACCAGGTCCTGGCGCATATTTCGGGGAAGATGCGGAAAAACTTCATCCGCATCCTTCCCGGCGACAAGGTCCAGGTGGAGCTTTCTCCTTACGACCTGACGCGCGGTCGCATCGTGTACCGGTACAAGTAACCGCGGGACGAAATGGCGCCTGGAACGGAGAGCTTTAAATGAAGGTGAGATCGTCGGTCCGAAAGATCTGCGCTAAGTGTAAAATTGTAAAAAGGCGGGGCGTCGTCCGGGTGATCTGTGAGAACCCCAAGCACCGGCAGCGCCAGGGATGAAAAACAGCCGGGCACGAGGGAGACTGTTCAGCCCGGCGTTTGATCGAGTTTTTAAAGCGATTCCGTGATTGTCCGCGGCTGTCGCTTGGGTTGGAGGTTTGAATGGCACGCATTGCTGGAGTTGATTTGCCGCGCATGAAGCGCGCCGAAATCGGCCTGACGTATATTTACGGGATCGGGCGTGGCCGCTCCCTTTCGATCCTGATGCGCGCCGGAGTCAATCCGGATAAGAAAGTGAAGGACCTCACGGAAGAAGAAGTAACGCGGATCCGGCAGATCATCGAGGAAGAAGGCGGGGTGGAAGGGGATCTCCGGAAGGAAGTCGCAATGAACATCCGCCGGCTGATCGAGGTGGGTTCATACCGTGGCCTGCGCCACCGTCGAAACCTTCCGGTCCACGGCCAGCGGACGCACACGAACGCGCGTACCCGAAAGGGGCCGAGAAAAGGCACGATTGCAAACAAGAAGCGCGCCGCGGCAAAGACATAACGGGAGGTGAGTTCCTCGGGTTTTCCGAGGCCCTATGGCGAAAGCAGCTACGAAAGTCGGCAAGAAGAAAGTCTTCAAGAAGAAGGAAAAGCGCATCGTTCCAGTCGGCGTGGTCCACATCCAGGCGACCTTTAACAATACTCAGGTGAGCGTCACGGACCCCGACGGGAGAGTGGTCTGCTGGTCGAGCGCCGGGTCTCTTGGTTTCAAAGGCTCGCGCAAGGGAACGCCCTTTGCCGCGCAGCAGGCTGGCTTGCGGGCCGGAAATCTCGCGCGCGACCACGGGATGAAAACGGTAGAGGTGCGGGTGAAGGGCCCGGGAGCGGGACGCGAGTCGGCAATCCGCGCGCTGGCAACCGCTGGCCTGGAAGTCCGCGCCATCAAGGACGTCACGCCCATCCCCCACAATGGGTGTCGCCCGCCCAAACGCAGGAGAGTCTGAAACAGCAGCCGGATTTGATCCCGGCTGAGGGAGGTTGTTTTGGCAAGATATCGCGAAGCCGTATGCCGGCTGTGCCGCCGGGAAGGCGTGAAGCTCTTCTTGAAGGGCCAGCGCTGCTTGACGGACAAATGTGCCATCGAGAAGCGGAACTTTGTCCCGGGCCAACACGGCAAGGCGCGCCGCCCGAAGGCGGTCGGATACGGGATGCAGCTCAGGGAAAAGCAGAAAGTGCGCCGTCTTTACGGCATCCTGGAGAAGCAGTTCCGCGGCTACTTCGAGAAGGCCGAGGCCAAGAAAGGAATGACGGGCGAGAATTTGCTCCTGTTGCTCGAGCGGAGGCTGGACAACGCCGTTTACCGGCTGGGCCTGGGGGTTTCCCGGGCCGAATCGCGGCTTCTCGTCCGTCACGGGCACATCCTCGTGTCCGGCCGGAAGGTGAACATCCCGTCTTACCAAGTCTCACTGGGGCAGGAAATCGCAGTCCGCGAAAGCAGCCGGAAGATGGCGTCGATCCAGCGAGCCCTCGATTTGTCGGGGGGGCGGAGCGTCCCTCCGTGGCTGGAGCTGGACCGGGAAAATATGAAAGGTCGCATGGTCTCACAGCCGAAGCGGGAGGATGTGAGTTTCGACATTCAGGAGCAGGCGATCGTCGAGCTTTATTCGAAGTAGCCCTCGGGGGGAGGACTATCGCAGCCGGCTCCCGAAGTTTTCTGGGAGGGAAGGTTTATATGCTTTGGAAAGGTTTTCAAAAGCCGAAACGCCTCGCATGCAATCTGGACACTTTGACCGACAAGTACGGGCAGTTCAACGCTCAGCCGTTCGAGCGGGGCTTCGGGACTACGATCGGCAACTCACTGCGCCGGGTGTTGCTCTCCGCGGTTGAAGGTGCGGCGATCACGGCCGTGAAAATTGAGGCGGTGCTGCACGAGTTCTCTTCTATCCCCGGGGTGGTTGAGGACGCGACGGACATTATCCTGAACCTCAAGCAGATCCCTCTGAAGATGAACGTTGAAGGTCCCAAGACGCTCTATCTGAACGTCGACCAGCCGGGAGAAGTGACTTCGCGGATGATCCAGGAGGACCCGGACGTCGAAATTCTGGATAAGGACGTCTCTATCGCAACCGTCAGCGAAGGCGGGGCCCTGCACATTGAAATGCGAGTGAAGATAGGCCGGGGCTACGTCTCTGCCGAGAAGAATTTTGACGAAGACCTGCCCGTCGGATATATCCCTGTAGACTCCGTCCACTCTCCCGTCCGGAAGGTGAATTATTCGGTCGAATCAGCCCGCCTGGGCCAGATGACCGACTATGACAAGTTGACCCTCGACGTCTGGACGAACGGGGCGATTACACCCCAGGATGCGATTGGTTTGGCCGCCAAGTTGATCAAGGACCACATGAACATCTTCATCAACTTCGAGGAGGCGGAGGAGGTCGAAGAATCCCCTCAGGATCGGGAGTCCCCCATCTACAATGAGAACCTGGACCGCTCGGTGGAGGAACTGGAGCTTTCCGTTCGCTCCTACAATTGTTTGAAGAACGCCAACATTACGACCATCCGGGAGTTGGTGCTGAAGAGCGAACAGGAAATGCTCAAGACCAAGAATTTCGGCCGGAAGTCTTTAAACGAGATCAAGGAAATTCTTTCCGCAATGGGCCTGAGCCTCGGGATGAAGTTTGACGAAAAGGGAAACCCCATCAGGCCGACTCAGGAAGCCTCCCAGCAGCAAATTTAGCCGCAGGGGAAGCTGAAGATGCGTCATCGGAACCGAGGTCGGAAACTCAGCCGGAACACGGAACACCGGCGCGCTCTGCTGCGAAACCTGGTGACATCGCTCATCCTTCAGGAGCGCATCAAGACGACGGTCGCCAAGGCGAAAGCGGCGCGGCCCATCGCCGAGCGAATGATCTCACTCGGCAAGCGCGGTGACCTCCACGCTCGGCGGCTCGCCGCGGGCATCTGCATGACGCCTGCGGCCCTCAAGAAGCTTTTTGAAGACCTCGCCAAACGTTACGCGAGCCGGGTAGGTGGGTATACCCGAATTGTCCATGCGGGCTGGCGCGCGGGGGACGGCGCCGACATGGCAGTGCTCGAACTGGTCGGCACGGAGGCCCTCCAGAGGCTGGCGCAAAAGAGAGCAAAGAAGGCCGAAGCCCGCCGCAAGAAAGTCGAGGAAGAAGCTGCGGCTCCAAAGCAAGAGCCAGGCCTGCCCGAGGAAGGCGAAGAGAAAAAGTAATCGCGGCTGACTCGCTGAACGGATCCTCCAGGAAGCTTCTCCAGGGTTTGAGCGACTTCCGGCGCTCAAACTGGCGCTTGCCGTCGCCCCGTCCCCTCCTCCCGTTTATTTCCCTGGGACGCAGCCTCTTTTGTCTTTCGAGCCCGCGAGAGCCGCTCGCCTCCGTAAAGCGCCAGCATTCCGAGCGCGGCTCCTGCCGTGTCAACCCCGCAATCCATCCAGGAAGCGGTCCGCCCGGGGACGATTGACTGGTGGAGCTCATCCGTGAGAGAGTAGAGGGCCGCGCCCACGACGGACCAAACAGCTCGCCGCGTGCGCCACCCAACTTCCCGCGCGTCCCCAAAGCATTGGTAGAAGAGCAGGCTGAAGATGGCATATTCGGTCAGGTGCGCGAGCTTGCGGAAGAGGAAATGGAGGGCTACGAAAGTCTCGTGCGAGACCGCAAGGTGAAGAATGTCGATGATTTGCTTCAAGAGCTGGGTCGAAAGCGAACCGCCGAAAGAGCCCGTGGACAGATAGAAAATGAGCAGCCCCCACGTCACCGTGAGGCCTCTCCAAAACAGAAGGGAACGTTTTCGGGGAGCGGAATTATTCAAGCCAGTAGTTGGGAGCTTCCTTGGTGATGATCACGTCGTGAACGTGGCTTTCGCGAAGGCCGGCGTGGGTGATGCGGACAAATCGTCCTCTTTCCCGGAGTTCCTGAATCGTCGAGCAACCGCAGTAACCCATGC
>QHZM01000542.1 GCA_003224665.1 Acidobacteriota bacterium | reverse complement strand
CCCGCCGCCCCCGGAGCTCGAACAGCCCGAAATTCCCTCCACATCACGCAAGGGGTTGGACTATGGCACCTCTACCGAGACGACGATTTCTAAGCCAGGCCGCGGCGGCCGGCGCGAGTTTAAGCTTGGGCGGATGGTTCAACAGAGTTGCGCGCGCGCTCCCCGAGAACGTCAATCCCGCGCGGCTCATTCTGGACCCCTCGCGACGTCTGGCAAAGCTGGACCGGCACCTTTTCGGATCGTTCCTCGAGCACCTAGGCCGCGCGGTCTACCACGGAATTTATGAACCCGACTCGAAGTGGGCGGACTCGAACGGCTTTCGAAAGGACGTCGCGGAAGAGGTCCACAAGCTTGGCGTGCCCATCGTGCGCTACCCGGGCGGGAACTTCGTCTCCGGCTACAACTGGCTTGACGGCGTGGGCCCGAAGAAAGACCGGCCACGGGTCCTCGACCGGGCCTGGGATTCGATTGAGACGAATCAGTTCGGGACCAACGAGTTCATCGAATGGTGTCGCCTGGTTGGCACCGAGCCGCTGCTTGCGACGAACCTCGGCACGGGCACGGCCGCAAACGCCGCCGCGCTGGTCGAATACTGCAACCTGGAAAAAGGGACGCGCTGGAGCGACTTGCGCCGCCAGCACGGTCTTGAGAAGCCCCACCAAGTCAAATTCTGGTGCCTCGGAAATGAAATGGACGGCCCCTGGCAGATCGGACATCTGGCCGCTCGTGAATACGGCTTGAAGGCGGCGGACGCCGCCCGGCAGATGCGCGCGGTGGACCCTTCCGTCCAACTGATCGCGTGCGGCTCGAGCGGCCCCTTTATGCCAACCTACCTCGAATGGGACCGGGAGGTGCTGGAAGAGTGCTACAACGACGTGGATGCGATTTCGCTCCACCGCTACTTCAGTAACTCGAGCGAGACCGGCGGCGACAGCGCGAAGTTTCTGGCCTTGAACCTCATCATGGACCGCCAGATCGAGGAGATCGCCGCAGTCTGCGACCTGGTGCGCGGTCGGAAGCCGGCGGCATCATCAATACACTTCTCCGGCGCGCCGACCGCGTCAGGGTGGCGTGCCTGGCACAACTGGTCAATGTCATTGCGCCGCTCCTCACCAACGCCAACGGCGTCCTGCGCCAGAGCATCTACACTCCCTATTCCTGGGCGCTTCAGTACGCGAGAGGTCATGTGCTCGACCTTGTCCCCGATTCGCCGACCTATGACGTGCCCCCGATCGGGCCGGTCCCCTACCTCGACGTGGCCGGGACCTTCGACCCTGAGACTGGAAGGGCGACGCTTCTGATGCTGAACCGCGACTTGGACAAGTCGCGCCAGCTTGAAGTTGTCTGGCGGGAAGCGCCGCCCGCGCGTGTGGTCACCTCTCAGGTTCTGACCGGGGGCGACCTGAAAGCTTTTAACAGCTTTGACGCTCCGAGCCGTGTCGTCCCCCAACCGTTTGACCCCCCGAAACCGGCAAGTCGCATGGTCTTCGATCTGCCGCCTCACTCTTATTCCGTGGTTAGCCTGTCGCCGTAATAGGGCGCGCAGGCTCACTTGCTGCTCTCCTTACGCTCGGTGAAAAAGTGATTCAGCG
This sequence comes from Acidobacteriota bacterium, assembly GCA_003224665.1. GTDB lineage: Bacteria > Acidobacteriota > Terriglobia > UBA7540 > UBA7540 > QHZM01. The sequence continues at coordinate 901 of QHZM01000542.1, read as the reverse complement.
CCGAGGAGTGGAGCGATTCTCGAATACAGGAGAGATGAACTCGGAGGGTGTGCCGTTGTTCGGGTGCCAGCAATTGCCTCGGAAATCTTGCGCGTCGTCCCAGTTTGAGTTCGAGACGACCGATCCATCAAGGCGCGCGCCGGGCGTATCACCGGGAGACGGGCCCCGCCGTGGGGTAGGTCGCTAGGCCAAGCCGCGCCGTGGCCCCGGAAGGCTACACGGCGAGGCTCAGCGTCGCCGGGCGGAGCCACCCGCCTTGACGACCTGCTCATACCTTGAAGTGCGGAGCCAACTCGCGCGACAGCTCAGGGTTTCGCGAACTTCGACGCCATCGTCAGGAGAAGTTTCCGATTAGTGCTGGACATACTCTCGAAAAGTTTCACCACTCTCTTGACGGGCTTTGAAAGTCCAGCCTGTTCAGGCAACCTGGCGACCACCGGCCGTCCTTCGCCCTGGAACAGAAGCTGATAAGTCTGGACCTCGAGGGCTTTGGCGAACTTGTCGAGCGTCGCGAGCGATGGAGTTGTGTAGCCGCCCTCGACACGAGATATGTACGAGCGCAACAGACCGGAACGTCTCTCGATATCTCCCTGCGACAGACCCTTGACTTCGCGCAACTGCCGTATCCGTTTTCCAATGTCCATAACTGCATTTGAACAAAAAAACAATTGGGTGTCAACGTTTCTCACTCACTAAATTAACGAAATGTTAAAGTCCGGGAAACGGAGATTCCTCCCGAAAGACCGGGAGTCCGCCTGATCTTTTTCCAGCATCGGCGCCGCCGGGACCGCCGCCGCACCGGCGGCTCTTATTCAGCCCGTTCGGTACAGTGGGCCGCGCCGAGCTTTTCATCTCTTCCCTCCTCCCGGCCGTTTGACATCGTCCTTCCGCTCCGCCGCTT
>QHZM01000010.1 GCA_003224665.1 Acidobacteriota bacterium | reverse complement strand
AATTACTTCCCGGCTGTCCCTTTGAGCCCCGATGCCCCGACCGGATGGAAATCTGCCGCACGCGGGAGCCACAAGAAATCGAACTCAAGCCTTCACGGCGCGTGCGCTGCTTCAAATATGGCGGTTGACGATCGGAGCCGGGTTGCGACGCATGACCCCCTGGTTCGCGTCCAGGGTTTGTCGAAGCACTACGCACAGGGCCGCTGGCTCTCTCGAGAGAAATTCGTTGTTCAGGCGCTCGAGAACGTTGACCTGAGCATCGAAGCCGGGTGCACGTTGGCGCTCGTGGGAGAGTCGGGCTCGGGCAAGTCCACGCTGGCGCGATGCCTGGCGAGACTTGAGGAACCCACGGCGGGGGAAATTTCGTTTGACGGCAAGAACCTTCTCGCGCTGTCGGCCTCGGAATTGTTACCCATCCGCAAGCAAATACAGCTCGTTTTGCAGGAGCCCGCAGGGGCGCTGAACCCGCGCTTTTCCGCTGTTGACGTCATCGCCGAGCCGCTCGTCATCTACCGCCTCGGAAGCAAGGCAACCCGCCGCCAGCGGGCGCTCGAGCTGATGGAACAGATGGGGCTGCCTCCCGAATGGGGAGGCAAGTCGCCGCGCGAATTCAGCGGCGGGCAGCGCCAGCGCCTCGCTATCGCGCGGGCCCTGGCCCTCGAGCCTAGGTTCCTCATCCTCGACGAAGTTTTGTCGGGACTCGACCTTTCCATCCAGGCGCAGATCGTCAATTTGTTAATCGAGATGCAGGCGTCGCATGACTTGACCTACGTCTTGATTTCACATGATTTGAGCCTGATGGCTTCGATTGCGGACGAGATCGCGGTGATCTATCGCGGGAAGATTGTCGAGCGAGGCGCTCCCGCCGAAGTCTTGACCAACTCGCGGCACGAGCACACACGTGCTCTCGTAGCATCAATGCTTGGGTGTGCGCGATGATCCCGACGTTCAGACCAAGACCAGGGACCAGGCATTAGGTACTAGGGACAAAGTACTGGTAAAAATTTCCGTTACAACCGTTATCCATGCGGTACTACACGCGACGATTGCTGCACACGATATTTCTCATTTTCGGAGTGTCCGTGCTGTCTTTTCTCTTTATGGAGCTCGCCCCCGGCGAATTTTTCGACGAGATGCGCCTGAACCCCCAAATTTCTCCCGAGACCGTTGTCGCCCTGCGGCACCAATACGGCCTGGACAAGCCATTGGCAGTGCGGTACGTCCGCTGGGTGCAATCAGTATTCAAAGGCGAGTTTGGATTTTCATTCGCCTATAACCGCCCCGTCGCTCCGCTGCTTATGAGCCGAGCGCGCAACACGTTGCTACTCACCCTCACGGCGACCCTTTTCGCCTGGCTCATCGGCATCCCCTGGGGAGTGTGGATCGCAGTGAGGAAAGGAAAGTGGCCGGACCACTTCTCGACGGTAGTCGTGACGGGGCTCGTTTCCGTCCCCGACTTGCTTCTGGCTCTAGTGGCTCTACTCGTAGCCATGCGCACTGGCTGGTTTCCTGTGGGAGGCATGGTGTCCCTCGGATCCTCCGAATGGGGGCCAGCGCACAAAGTCGAGGACGTGGCGTCTCACCTATTTTGCCCCGCGCTAGTATTGTTCCTCGGGAGCCTGCCGACGATTATCCGCCACGCACGGACAGCGATGCTCGGAGTCCTCGACTCCGGGTTCGTCCGCGCCGCTCAGGCGCATGGCATCTCCAGCCGCCGCCTGCTTTTCCGTCATGCGCTTCCTGCCGCCGCCGGCCCACTCATCTCCTTGGTCGGCATCTCGGTAGGGACATTGCTGAGTGCATCGCTTTTAGTTGAGGCCATCATGGGGTGGCCGGGAATCGGTCCGCTGCTACTGGAGGCAATTCTGGCCCGCGATCTTTACCTTGTCGTGGGCGCCGTCATCTTCTCTACTGCGTTTCTGGTTGCGGGTAACCTCGTCGCCGACGCGTTGCTGTACCGGATTGACCCGCGCATCCGAGGGGAGTAGCCCATGGCTTTGGCTGACAAATCGGCGTCTGCACGACACGCCTCAGATGCGAGGCCCGTCCCGTTCTTGACCCCCAAGCGCCAAGCGCCGACAGGAACGGGGCCCGCGCAGCGCGCCGGAAAACTGTGGTTGGCCTTGATTCCTTTGGCGGCAGTCCACTCGCTGGTCATGTTCGCCGGCTTCTTCGCTCCAGAGGATTACGCCGAACAAGACCGCACCCTGCCGCTTGCGCCCCCTTCGCGCCTTCACTTCGTGGACCCGCACGGGAGATTCCACGTTGTCCCTTTCGTCTACCGCATCGTGCCTCCGCCGGCGCGCCCGGGTGATTATCTGGAGGACCAAAGCCGGGTGTTCCCTATCGGCATCTTGGTTCGGGGAACGCCCTATCGTGTCGCCGGGATCTTCACTTCGCGGCGGCATTTGTTTGGGGTCGAGGCGCCCGCAAAGATTTTCCTCCTCGGGCGTGATGAGTACGGGCGCGACCAGCTCTCTCGCTTGCTTTACGGCGGTCGGGTCTCGCTTTTCGCCGGTTTGCTCGCCGCAGTGCTCTCTGTGACCACGGGCGCGCTTCTCGGGGCTTGCGCTGGCTTCTACGGCGGATGGCTCGATGGCGCCCTCATGCGCTTTTCCGAGCTCTTCCTCGCTCTTCCGTGGCTCTATCTGTTGCTGGCGGTGCGGGCCTTCTTGCCCCTGCGCGTTTCGCCCTCCGAAGCGCTGCTCCTCGCGATCACGATCGTTGGTCTGGTAGGCTGGGCGCGCCCCGCCCGTCTGGTGCGCGGCGTCGTCTTGAGCGCCAGGGGGCGCAGCTACGTCCTCGCGGCCCGTGGATTTGGCGCTTCCGACTTTTACCTGATCCGCCGGCACGTGCTGCCCGAAACCTTTGGTGTCGTCCTAACGCAAGCGGCGTTGCTCGCTCCGCAATACATCCTGGCTGAAGTGACCTTATCGTTCTTCGGGCTGGGAGTTGGGGAGCCTGTCCCGAGTTGGGGGAATATGCTTACTAGTTTGCTAAGATATTATGTGCTTTCTCAGTGCTGGTGGATGCTCAGCCCAGGACTTGCTTTAATCGGCGTTTCTCTGCTCTACTATTTGTTGACTAGTTTGCTCCAAGAGCGGCTAAGAATTGGACAACTTTGAAATTTTGGGAACACTTGGCCGTTTCCGCCAGATTTTGGCGGCTCTAGGGAGACAACGGTTTCGCGTCCAGCTCGTGCTGGCTGGCATTGCCATCACGGCAGCACGTCTAACCCTTCCCGCGCCCTATCCTAATGAAGAGCTCCTGGTCACGAGCAACCCCATCGGCCGTTACGGCGGCAGGTTGGTGGCCGCCCTGCGTTCGGAGCCTAAGACGCTTAATCCGGTTACCGCAGTTGATGTAGCATCGCTCGAAGTGATTCGTCGCATGACGGCGGACCTGATTCATATCAATCGTTACACTCACCGCACTGAACCCGCTCTGGCGAAAACCTGGAAGGTTTCACGGGATGGTCGCCATTACATCCTCCACCTGCGCCGTGGCATCCGGTTTTCGGACGGCCGGCCGTTCAACGCCGACGACGTCGTTTTCACCTTCCAAGTTTTGCTCGACGAAAAAGTCCATTCTCCACAGCGGGACCTGCTGGTCGTCGGGGGAGAACCAATTGCGGCGCGGAAGATCGATGCCTATACCGTGGAATTCGAGCTTCCACAAGCCGACGCCGCTGCCGAACGTATTTTCGACAGCATCGCCATCTTGCCTCGCCATGTCCTGCAAAAAGTCTATGATGAAGAAAAGATGGACCAGGCCTGGACTCCGGGCACGCCTTCGGGCGAAGTCGTAGGCCTTGGACCTTTTCGCCTCAAAGAATACAATCCCGGCCAGCACATCATTCTTGAGCGCAACCCGTACTACTGGAAGGCTGATCGCACCGGAAATCGCCTCCCTTATCTCGACGAAATCGCCTTTTTGTTCGCGGGCTCCGAGGACGCGCAATTCGCGCGCTTTCAGGCGGGAGAACTGGACGTTGTCAGCCGGCTAAGCCCAGATAATTTTTCGCTTCTGGAAAGGAAGCGACAGGCGCGCGGCTACAAGCTCTACGATTTGGGCCCGGGCTTTCAATACGAATTCCTCTTCTTCAATCTAAACGACATGTCGTCGAAAGGCACCGAGCCTATCGTGCGCGAGCAGGAGTGGTTCCGCAAGGTCGAGTTTCGCCAGGCGGTCTCGGCTGCCCTTGATCGCGAAGGAATCGTACGTCTCGTGTATCAGGGGCGCGGCGCACCGCTGTGGGGCCACGTCACACCCGCGAACAAGATGTGGGTGGATGCTGCCCTCCCCCGTCCACCCCGCTCACTCGATCGGGCACGTCAACTCCTCAAGTCAGTGGGTTTCTCCTGGAAGGACGATGGCACTCTCATCGACTCGCGGGGAGAAATTGTTCAGTTCTCGATCGTAACCAATGCAGGAAACAGTCAGCGCGAAAAAACAGCAACGATCATCCAGGACGACCTGGCGAAGTTGGGGATGCGCGTGCACGTCGTGCCGCTCGAATTCCGGGCCCTCACGGATCGAGTATTCCACACCTTCGACTATGAGGCATGCCTATTGGGCCTGGTGAGCGGAGACGCGGACCCGAACCCGGAAATGAACGTCTGGATTCTTGGAGGGGGGACCCACCTGTGGAATCTCAGCCAGAGCCGGGCTTCGGCCCAGTGGGAAAGCGAGATCGACGGGCTGATGCGCCGCCAACTCACCACGCTCGATTATCATCAGAGAAAGAAACTCTACGACCGGGTGCAGCAACTGGTGGCTGAGGATTTACCCCTCATCTGTCTGGTGAGTCCTAACATCCTGGTAGGCGCCAAGGAAAATTTGGAAAACTTCCAGCCCGCGAATCTGAGCGACTACGCGCTGTGGAACGCCGACCAACTTTTCTTCCGCAAAGCAAGTCCGGACCAACCCCGATGAGGACTCTTCGCAAGAGATCTCCAGGCACCGCGACGCCTTCCCGGACGGACCCCCGCCTAGTGCGCGAGTGCCTGAGGGGTAAGTCGGAAGCATGGTCGGCGCTGATTGACAAGTACAAGAACCTTATCTACTCGATTCCCATCAAGTACGGGTTCTCTTCCGAGGACGCCACCGATCTTTTCCAAGCGGTCTGCCTGGAGCTGCTTTCCGAGCTGCCCCGGCTGCGTGACGCGCGCGTTCTGCCCGCCTGGCTGATCCGCGTGACTTCCCACAAGTGCTTCCATCTCCGGCGCGAGCAGCAACGTTACGTGGCGCAGACTGGGGATGAAATTAAACCGCCGGCCGAGAGCGACGCCCAGGAATTGCCGCCCGACTTTGTCCACCAGATTGAATGCGAGCAGATGCTGCGCAACGCCCTAGCTGAACTTTCTCCGCGTTGCCTCAAAATGATCCGTATGCTCTTCTTCGAAACCCCCACCCGTCCCTACCGGGAAGTCGCCCTGACGCTTGGCATCGCCACGGGGTCGGTAGGTTTCATCCGCGGCCGATGTCTCGAGCGGCTGAGGAAGCACCTCGAAAAGGCGGGGTTCAAGTGGAAATAAAGGGGCAAAAGGTTTCTGGTCTGACGCAGGTTTTTGCCGACATCGCCAAACTTCCCGACCAGGCGAGTCGGACAAAATTCCTGTTCCGGCATCGCTATCTATTTCGTCCCGAGGTCGTGGAGCAAATGGCTGAGGCGGTCGTCCGCCAATTCGCAAGAGTGGACACGCGCCAGGCTTTCGGCCTTGCCGATGCCGCCGTCGCCATTGCCACCAAGATTGGGAACAAGGAAGCGCTGGCGCGCGGCCTCCGCGCCAAGGCCAATGCCTTGGGG
>QHZM01000009.1 GCA_003224665.1 Acidobacteriota bacterium | reverse complement strand
CCGTGCTTTCGAAGGATACCGCCGGTTGAACCATGACCCCGCATCAAGATGCTTGAGCTGCGCCACTCGATGGTTGCGGACCCAGCCGCTTCCGGAGGTTGTCCGCCGGAGCCGCGGGTCGTGAATGACCACCGGCACGCCGTCTGCGGAGAGGTGAACGTCCAGCTCGATTCCGTCGGCGCCCTGGCGAGTGGCCAACTCGAAAGCGGCAAACGTGTTCTCCGGTGCCTCACCCGCCGCTCCCCGGTGTCCTATGTTGAGCGGCGGCCAGAGGAGGGGTACCGGCCGATACCTCTCAATCGTGCGCTCGAACAAAGGTTTCAGGACTGCCAAGTTCGATTGATTCCCAGCCTGCGGACTCGACGTCGAGGACTCGAGTCGTGAGGGGTCGGCACTTTTCGGTCTCTGACCCTAACCCCGACGCAAAATCAGCTTGCCAGTCCCGGCCTTTTTCCCTGACCCGGAGTAGACGCGCATTGGGCGAACCCGGCTACGGCGGCCTCGCGCCGTTCCGCGCTCCAGGAGAAGCGTTTGGCGAAAATGCCGGCCACGGCGGGCGCGGCCTCGCGCAACGCCGAGCAGGCCAGCCAGTTCAAGCCGGAACGCCGCAAAAGAAAATCTTCCACGTTCATGGCCATCTCGTGCTCGATGGCGAAATCCGCTTCCGCCGCCAAAAGAGCCGGCGAGCCCGGCAGAGGCTCCGCGAGCAACTTATTTCTATGAAGTGGCTCCAGCACAGCTCGCCAGCGGCTTCCGTAGGTGCGAACAATCCGTTCCGCAATCGGAAACGGAATGTCAAAGGCGCGACTGGCCTCCTCGGACGCGTGGTTCAAAAAAGCCTTGAAATCCCCTGTGTGGCCACCGGGAAGGGGGAGAATCCGAGTAGGCTTTCCGGAAAGCGCCTTTTCGCTGAGCCGCGCTCGAACCAAGTCAACGAGCTTTTCGCCAAGGGCTCGGGCCGTGGTCAATTTCCCTCCACAGACGGAGAGGAAATTCTTCGCCCAGCGGTCCTCGTGGAAGCGGTATTCGCGGGTATTGGCCGAAGGGCTCCGCCCCGGTTCCGTGGCGAGCGCGCGCAGGCCGGCAAAACTTCCCAGCACATCGTCCATCCGCACCGGCTTTTCCAGAACGCGGTTCAAGGCGTTCAGCAGATATTCGACGTCGGCGCGGTCCGGCCGGACCGAGGCGGGGTCTCCCTCGAAGTCCGTATCCGTCGTCCCCATCAAGGCATGACCGCACCATGGGGCCATCACAAAGATCCGCTCGCCCGGCAAAATGGCTGCGAAGAGCGCATAGTCGCCCGTAACCGGCGGAAGGATGATGTGCGTCCCCTTGGTCAGCCGGATGGTCTTTGAGCCGTCGAAGCCGGGCAGGAGGGCGCGCACATGGTCAACCCACGGCCCGGTCGCGTTCACCCAGAAACGCGCTGAAATTTCATAGGTCCGGCCCGTCATCCGGTCTTCGGCCTCCGCGGCCACCACTTGAGGCGCTTCGGGTCCGGGCCCGGCCGAAACAGAGAGGGCGCGGATTTCCGTGTAATTCGCCACCACAGCGCCATGCTCGGCGGCGTCGAGGGCGTATTCAAAAGTCAGCCGCGCGTCATCCGTTTCCGAGTCGTGATAGAGCGCTGCCGCTCGCAACCCTTCCCGGCGAAGGGCGGGTATCGCCCGCAAAGCTTCCTGCGGGCTCAGCATGCGGTGGCGATCGCCCCGGCCCAGGTTTCCGAGCAGGTCGTAAATGGAAAGCCCCAATCGAATCTTGAGCGGCGAGTAAGGATCACCTTTGTAAATCGGGAGGAGGAAGGGGACGGGCCAGGCAAGGTGAGGGGCGAGCTTCAGGAGCAGCCGCCGCTCCCTCCGGGCTTCGTGGACGAGCTTGAAATCGAGTTGTTCGAGGTAACGCAGGCCGCCGTGGATCAGCTTGGAAGAGCGGCTGGAAGTGCCGCTCGCAAAGTCGCGTGCCTCAACCAATGCCACTTTCAGTCCGCGTAACGCGGCATCCCGCGCGGTGGCAGCTCCGTTGACGCCACCTCCGATCACGCCGAGGTCGAAGGCGGTTTTCGACAGCCCTTCAATATCCCGTTTCATAAATCCAGGGTTGACGGCTCGTTATCTTAACACGCCGAGCCGGCCCGGCTTCTCCGTTTTGGTTCGAGCCCAGGAGCCCAGTGCCGGGAAGGTACGCATGCAATGTTGCGAGCGCGCTCCTCAGCGCATATACTAGCGCCGCATTTTTGAAATCTTGGATTGAGGAGGCCTCATGTCCCCCCTATCACGTCGAGAAGCCGGAAAGTTGCTCCTGGCCGGTTGCGCCGGGCTTGTGACCGCGGGGAAGCGCGTGTTAGGCGCAGAGAAGATTGACTCCGTCATCCGCGGCGTGCAGATCGGCGCCCAGAGCTATTCGTTCCGCGACCGTCCCCTGGCCGCATGCCTCGAAGCTTATCGGACGGTGGGCTTGGGAGAGTGCGAACTTTATCAGGGACACGTCGAGCCGCGCGAGAAGACAAGCAGGGAGGAGTCGAGGAAGTGGCGGCTCACGACGACGCTAAGCTATTTCAGCGGCGTCCGTGAGCAGTTCGATAACGCGGGAGTTCTCCTCTACGCGTACAACTACAGTTTCCGGAAGGATATGACCGACGCCGAGGTCGAGCGCGGGTTTGAGATCGCCCGCGCGATGGGGGTGAAATATATCACCGCTTCGGCGAACGTCAGTGACGCCCGCCGCGTGGACCAGTTCGCTCGAAAATACGAGATCATCGTCGGCTTTCACGGGCACGACCAGACCGGCAATCCCGAGGAATTTTCGACCGCCGAGACTTTCGCAAGGGCGATGAACGGCGCGTCACGCTACATCGGCGTCAACCTGGATATCGGGCACTTCACCGCCGCGGGCGGCGACGCGGTCGAATACATCCGGGAGCATCACGACCGGATCGTCACGCTCCATATCAAGGACCGGAAAAAGAACCACGGCGCCAACGTGCCCTTCGGCCAGGGTGACACGCCCATTGTGGGCGTCCTGCGCCTGCTCCGGGACGAGGGCTGGAAGATCCCGGCCAATATCGAGTACGAGTACGGGGAGGAAACTCCCGGGCTCGACACCGTCGCGGAAGTCAAGAAGTGTTTCGAGTACTGCCGGAAGGCGCTTGAGAGTTAGGCCCTCAGCTCAATCAGAGCGATGGCGCCGGCACGGATCGCTTGGCCGAGACCCACGGGGCCCAGGCCTTCGGCCGTCTTCGCTTTCACGCTGACCTGTCTCGGCTCGATGCCCAGCGCCGCCGCAAGCTTTTTCCTCATCCTTGGAACGTGGGGGGCCAGCTTCGGACGCTCGAGACCGACGGTGGCGTCAATGTTCAGGACGGTGTACCCGGCCGTGTCGAGGAGCTTCCGGACGTGGCGGAGGAAGCCCAGGCTCGAAGCATTCCGCCACCTGGGAGAACTGTCGGGGAAGTGTTGACCCATGTCTCCAAGCGCCGCCGCCCCCAGGAGCGCATCGCAAATGGCGTGGGCCAGGGCGTCGCCATCGGAGTGGCCCACGGGCCCCTTCTCAAAAGATATTTCGACGCCGCCGAGGACAAATCTTCGACCTCTCGCCAGGCGATGGATGTCATCGCCGGTGCCGATCCGCAGCGACGTGGTCCGCGGTTGTTTTTTCAGAGGCATAACTGGACGGTGAGCCGGGTCTGCGTCCTTCCCCGGAATTTCAGGAGCGAATTTCGGCGCGCTCCCCTCTTTCCCGCTCCTGGGCGATGTAGAGGCGGGCCAGGGGCAAGTCCGAAGGCTTGGTAATTTTGATATTCCGGTCGGAGCCCATGAGGACTGTCACCGTGTGATCCAGGCGTTCGACCAGGCTCGATTCGTCGGACCCATAGAACCCATCGGCTTCCGCACGGGCGAAGGCTTCGCGAATCAAGTTGAAGCGGAAAGCCTGAGGAGTCTGGGCCAGGACGATGCGTTCCCGGGGGATCGTCCCCCGAATGATTTGCCGCTCCACCTGCTTGACGGTATCCACGCTGGGGATGCCGAGAACCGCTGCGCCGTGCTGGCGAGCGGCCTCCACGACTCGCTGGATCAAGTCGAGCTCGACGAAAGGCCGCACGGCGTCGTGGACAACCACCATTTCCGTTGTCGCCGGAGCTTCTGCGAGGGCGTGCCCCACGGTTTCCTGCCGGGAGGTCCCGCCGGCCACCAATCGCACCGGCTTCGAGAAACGCTCCCGGTCGATGTCTTTCCTCGCGCGCTCCATTTCTTCCGGGCGGAGCGCGAGGAAAATTCCGTCAATCACGTTCGAGGCGGCGAATTTCCGAAGGGTATGGATGAAAATCGGAACGCCCTCGAGGGAAAGGAACTGTTTGGGCGTCCCGCCTCCCATGCGGACTCCCGTTCCCGCGGCCGGAATGATGGCGAGGACTTTCATCAATGTTCGGAGTCTCGGCTCGGCCGGTTCACTTGAGTCGCGGATTCGGGACCGCGGAAGCGAGCGCACCCGCACTCCGCTCGTCCCTACCCTGGCCGCCGCGGCTCTGCCTACTGGTGAACGACCTCGGCGGGTCTCCGTTCCTCGTACTTGCCGAAGATCATCTTCCCGGCGGTGGTCTGCAGGACGCTGGTGACGGAAATGTCGATCGTTTTCGAAATCATCTTTTTGGCGTTGTCCACCACCACCATGGTGCCGTCATCGAGGTAGGCGACCCCCTGGTTATATTCCTTGCCTTCCTTGAGGATGAAGACCCGCATGATCTCACCCGGCAAAACGACGGGCTTGAGCGCGTTGGCGAGCTCATTGATGTTCAAAACCGGGAGCCCTTGCAGTTGCGCGACCTTGTTCAAGTTGAAATCGTTGGTGACGATTTTCGCCTCGTACAATTTTGCGAGCTCAATCAGCTTCATATCCACGTCGCGAGTCTGAGGGAAGTCGTCCTCCACAATTTGCACTTGCACCGAGCCCATCTTCTGCATCCGTTGCAGGATATCGAGTCCGCGTCGCCCGCGGTTTCGCTTCAAAGGATCGGAAGAGTCGGCCACGAGTTGCAACTCGCGCAGCACGAACTGCGGAATGACCAGCGTGCCGTCAATGAAGCCGGTCTCGCAGATGTCCACGATGCGGCCGTCAATGATCACACTCGTATCCAGGATTTTGCAGCTCCTCTTCGACTGCCGCTCGGCTGTGAACAGGCCGCCCAAGGCCGAAAGGTTCAGCAGGTCGCCCTTGGTGGCTCCCAGGACCAGACCCACGTAGGCCATCAGGAGCAGGAGCGTGACCTGGATGAAGGAAAGAAGGCCCTTGTCAACGGACGTGACGCTGAGCAGGTGGCTCATCATCAACGCGGCCAGGATTCCCAGCGTGGAACCCACGGCGGCGCCGATGAGCCGTTTGAGGCTGGCCCTTTCCAGCCGCATCTCGAAGAAGACGAAGGTAAGCCCCAGAACGGCGCCCAGCAGGATTGAGTTGAGGGCCCCGAGCTGAAACGGACGCAGGTGATAGGTAGCCGAAATGACGATGATGATGAATAATGTCCGAACCGCTGCCATTTCCCAAGGCATGGACTACGACCTCCTCT
>QHZM01000008.1 GCA_003224665.1 Acidobacteriota bacterium | reverse complement strand
CAGGCAGCCGTCAAGGGAATCGTGGTCGGTGATGGTGACCAGGTCCATGCCGCGACGCTTCGCGGTGCGGTAAAGGTCAACAGGGTCTGAGTAACAGTCACGGCACCGGAGAAAGCGCAGGTGCTTTGCCCGACCCGAGTAGCGGGTGTGGACGTGCAAGTCGGCCTTGATCAGGGTCTCCCCTCGCTGGGCGAACATGGGCTCTTATGTTAAAGAAATTATAGCAAGACAGGCAAGCCATTTCTCCTGTAACAGAGACGGCCACTCCAGCCAAATGGTTTTTCCCTTGACCAATACAAACGATAGCCGGGCCTCCGGCCTTTTTCCCTTCCGTTCATGGTGCGATCGGGTCTTGGTGACAGTCCTCGGGGTCGCCTTTGGCACTGGAACCGCGGGCGCGAGCCTGGCATATGGCCACCAGTCTCCTCAGAGCGAAGCCGCTCGAGCCCATTCAGATGCGGGATCACCCATTCGCTATGTGATTGACCTCCGCCGGCCGCTATCGCATCTGGTCCAGGTGACCATGACGGTCCCGCGGGCGCAGCCGGGAACGCAGATTCAGTTCCCGGCCTGGAACAACCTCTACCAGATCCGCGATTTCGTCCGGAACGTTCAGGGCCTGGAGGCGCGCTGCGATAACTCGGCCCAGGAGTTCGCTCGCGTGGACCTGAACACCTGGGAGAGCCGTTCCGACCCTTGCTCCATCCTGGAAATCCGCTACGCCGTTTATGCCAACGACGAGAGCATTTTTTCAAGCGTATTAGACGCGGATCACGCGTTCCTGAATTTCGCGTTGTTGCTTTTCTACCTCCCTCGGGAACGGTCGCGGAGCGCCCGGGTGAAATTTCTCCTGCCCGAGGGATGGAAACTAGCGACGTTGCTCGTGCCTGAGGGTGAGGAATTCACCGCCTCCGATTACGACGCATTGGCGGACAGCCCGGCGGAGGCGGGCAGGTTTGAGGAGTATGAATTCGATCAGGGCGGAGCAACGTACCGGGTGGTGGTCGAAGGCGACCCTTCCGCCTATTCGCCGGAGCGTCTGGTCGGCTCGCTCAAGAAAATCACAGCGGCGGAAACCGGCTTGATGCAGGACGTCCCATTTTCAAAATACACTTTCATATTGCACTTCTCCCGGCCAGGCTCGGGCGGCGGCATGGAGCACCGGAATGGCACAGCGATCAGCATACCCGCTGAAAATCTCCGCCGAAACTGGGAGGGGTTCGAGGCAACCGCCGCCCACGAGTTCTTCCACTTGTGGAACGTCAAGCGGATCCGCCCGCAGGGCCTCGAACCCATTGATTACCAGCACGGAAACGACACGCGCGACCTGTGGTTCGCCGAGGGAGTCACGACCACGTATCAGGAGTTGGTGTTGTTGCGCGCCGGCATGATCAGCCGGCGGACTTTCTACGAGCACCTGACAGACGAAATTCAGCGGCTCGAAGATCGCCCGGCGCGGCGCTTCCAGAGCGTCGAGCAGTCGGGCCGCGAAGCCTGGCTCGAAAAGTACGCGGATTATTTCCGGCCCGACCGAAGTATTTCCTACTACAATAAGGGCGCGCTCCTGGGATTTGTGCTCGACCTCGCAATCCGCCACGCGACCCACAACCGGCGCGGCCTGGATGATCTGATGCGCCGCCTGAACCAGGATTTCGCCCGTCGGGAGCGGTTCTTCACTCAATCAGACTTGCTCGCCCTGCTCCGAGAGCTCGCGCCCGAATGGACGGGCGCAGAGGATTTTTTTTGCGATTATCTTTCAGGCATCCGGGACCTTGACTGCGGCACTTATCTCGGCTTCGCAGGTCTGCGCCTCGAGACCCGAACGCGCGAATTGCCCGCCTTCGGCTTCCTGGCCACGCAGAGCTTTGACGGGGCTATTCAAGTCGAGTCGGTCGAGCCGGGGAGCAACGCCGGAATGGCCGGCCTTACCCACGGCGACGTTTTAATCAAGATGAACGGCAAGCAGCTGCTGTCGCCCCCCGAAGACGAGCTCTTCAGAATGAAGCCAGGGCACAAGGTGAGGTTCAAGGTCCGTCGCGGGAAGCAGACTCTGGACATCGCCTTTAACCCGGGACGCAAGACCGAGACCGTTTACCGATTGGAAGAAATCGAGCACGCCTCTCCGGACCAGCTTCAAGTGCGGCGAGGATGGCTCGAAGGGATGACACAATGACCTGGCGGTGGGGATTCAAAGAGGATTCCTGGCGGCAGTCCGGTTCCGGCCGAGTCACTTGAACTTCCCGCTGGGCCCCGCGGTTTGCTTGGACTCGGATGTTCCGTGCCTTTTTCGTAAGTCTCGTCGCGCTCTCGTACACTTTGCTGGTGGGCACGCCCTTTCTCGTCCATGCGGTCCTCTCCCGAAACACAGATACCCTCTACAGCATCGGACGCCTGGGCACCAGAATCGTGCTATGGCTCGCCGGCGTACGGTTCGAAGTCCACGGGCTCGAAAAAATTCCTCGCCAAGCGGCCGTCTTCATGGCAAACCATCAGAGCAACTGCGACCCGCCGGCGATTTTCCTGATCCTTCCCCCTATCCTCGTGCTTGCCAAGAAGGAATTCTTCCGGGTCCCGATTCTCGGCCGAGCCATGGTCTTGCGCGGGTTTATCCCCGTTGACCGGCAGAACCGTGAGAAGGCAATCGGAGCGGTGGAAGCGGCGACGAAGTCCCTCAAGGCCGGCCATTCCTTCATGGCCTTCCCCGAAGGAACGCGAAGCTCGGACGGCCGGCTGAGGCAATTCAAGAAAGGCGTGTTTGTAATGGCCATTAAAGCGGGGGCGCCGATCGTCCCCATCTCCGTTTCGGAGGGGCGCAAGATTATGCCCAAAGGAAAATTTTCAATCACCCCGGGCATCCTCCGCATCACGATTCACGACCCGGTTCCCACCGAAGGCTGTACGCTCGACGACCGGGAGAGAATCATAGGACTTGTAAGACAAGCCATTCTCGAGGGCCTCTCGGTGGAGGAATGGCCGCAATCACACCTTCCGGCCGGTCGGGGCCTCGCCTCTCTGACGTACTTTCCGGAAGGCAGCGTAAATTTCAGGCAGCTTCGAAAATATTGCGGAACACTTCAGCCAGAGGGTGTTCTCGATGGCCGGATAGCCAGAGACTGTCTTATTCGACTCGACGTCGGAAGGGATGCCGGATTGTGCCGTGGCAATAACAGAATCGCCGATGGTGAGGTGGCCGGCCACTCCTACTTGACCGGCCAGGACAACGTTCCGGCCGATCTTGCAGCTTCCCGCCAGGCCCACTTGTCCACACAAAAGGGTATTTTCGCCGATGTCGCAGGAATGACCTACCTGGACCAGGTTGTCAACTTTCACGCCTCGGCGCAGGCGCGTCTCGCCGATGGTAGCGCGATCGACGCAGGAATGGGCCTGGATTTCGACGCCGTCCTCGATCACGACCCTCCCTGCTTGAACGATCTTGTAATAGGAGCCGTCGGCCAAGCGGGCAAAGCCGAACCCGTCGCTTCCGACCACTGCGCCGTTTTGCAAGGTGACGTGATTTCCAACCTGCACGTTCTCCCGCACAACGGCGTGGGAATGAGCGAAAAAGCGATCGCCGACCCGAGCGCCGTGGTAGATGACGACAAAGCTCTTGAGGACGCAATCGTCCCCGATTTCTACACCCTCCTCGATGGTGACGTAAGGGCCGATCGCAGGCCGGCGACCGATCCGTGCGCTCGGAGCAATTACTGCCGTCGGGTGGATCCCAGGCAGCGGCCGCGCAGTGGCGACGAAAAGCTCGAGCGCCTTGGCGAAGACGAGGTACGGGTTGTCTGCCCGCAGCAGGGGGCGGCCCGAGACCTGAACGTCCGGGCCCACGATGATGGCCGCGGCCCGCGTGGTCCGGAGCTTGCGGTTGTATTTCGGATTGGCGAGAAACGTCAGCTCACTATCCGATGCCTCATCCATCCCGGCCACGCCCGTAATTTCGATGTCCCCTGGGCCCACCAGCATGCATCCCAGGCGTACCGCAAGCTCGCTAAGTTTCATAACGTCTCTCTCCCTTTCTGGAACTCAGGCTGTCCAGTCAGTCGCGCTCGCGAGCGGAACCCTCCGGCCAGTCCCGGCCGTTGCGCCGTGTAAGGGTAACAGCGCAATCTTGAAGGAGGCAACGGCCGGTACTAAGGTACCAGTACCGGAGTCATCTTGTGGCGGCAGCCCGCATGGGTTAAATAGCTACTTAGAGTCTTTCCGCGGGACGGCAAGGGCGGTGGTGTGGGTCCCGTCGAGGGGAAAGACTAATTTCTCGGTCCCGCATGTCCAGCGGCGGCGGGTTGCCTACTGGGCGGGGATGGAAGTCCACGATGCGTCTGTCACTGTCTGCGTACCGGGGTGCGTTCGTGGAAACCTCGATGCCATCTCAGCTGCCCCGGTCCTGATTTCTAAAGCCTTGCCCGAGTGGACGAGCCGGACACCGGCGTCAACCCCGGGCCGACTTGCTATGACACGGCGGTTGCGCTAACCTAAGTGCGCGGGTCGTCGCGACCGCTGAGGGTACTGAATCCATGAAGGGAATTCGCGCTGGCGTCCGGATGCCGTTGGAGCTGCCCGCAGAACTCCGCTGGAAGAACGAGCGGGGAGTCACGCGCAGGGTCCGGGGCAAAACCGGCAGTATCAGCGGCAACGGGCTGCTCGTTACCGTTCCGGTCCGGCCGCCTCGCAAAACCCCCATCTTTTTTACGATTACCCTCCCTCAAGAGGTCACGAAGGTCCCACTAGAGCTTGAGTGCCGGGGACGAGTGGTGCGTTTGTACCAGCACGGCCAGAGCTCGGCTGTCGGGGCCATCATCGACGATTACAAGTTGCGGACCGCACATTAGTGCGAGTGGAAGCCCAGGGACTGGGGACGGAAATCACCAGAAAATCCCGCTCTTCGCACTCGTAGGGCCCGCACCGACGTAAACTCCCGCAAACCTCCCAAAGGATCTGGGCTTCTTGAGACGACCGTGGTCCACCGGCGCGAACGACTGAGGTCCCGGTTGGCCTGAAAGCCCTGGTTCCTGCCCATGAGAAGGAAGCGCGTCCCCGCTAGGAAAATCCGCATTCTGATCGCCGACCGCGAGGGCGTATTTCGTATAGGTCTGAAAAAGGTCTTCGCCTTGGAAGACGACTTGCGAGTGGTGGCGCAGGCGCAAAACGGCATCCAACTCGTCGCAATGGCCAAGGCGTTCAAGCCCGACCTCCTTTACGTCCAGGCCGAAATCGCAGAGGAAGGGAGGGGCGATCTCCTCCCACGCGTGCGAAGCCTCCTGCCGCGCGCAAAAATGATCGTCACGGGAGCAAAACTGAGCGACGAAGACACTTCGCGCTACTTGAAGGGGGGGGCTGCAGGTGTGATTGCGAAATCCGCCCAGCCGGCGCTCTTCGTGAAAAGCGCCCGAAAGGTCATGGACAATGAGTTGTGGTTGCCCAAGAGCCAAGTGGCTCGGCTGGCCCAACTCCTCGAAGGTGCGCAAGAACGGCCCCGGCGGCCCGCGGAGACACTGACCCGCCAGGAAAAAATCGTCATCACTTACCTGATGCAGGGGTGCCGAAACCGCGAGATCGCGCGGCATCTGTCGATTACCGAGCAGACGGTCAAAAACCACCTCCGCACGATCTACGATAAGGTTGGAGTGTCCGACCGACTCGAGCTCGTGCTGTACGCGATCCACCAGCGGCTCGAATTGCCTGCGCTCCAACCCGCCGAAGCGCTCCCCTAGAACTTTCACGCCCTGCCGGGCTTTCCTTCGCGGACCCTACTCGGTCTCAGATTGTCTGGGAGACGGGAATAGGCCGATCTGCGCGGCGGCGCCCGTTGATTGGCGACGGAGTTCGTTGAGCCTCTGCGAAGTCCGCCGCGCCGTCCCGTCCGAAATTACTCCCACCACTTCAATTGCCGTAAGGGCGCTCCGCGGGATGTAGATCCTGAGGTTGTTGGAATAAACGTCGGGGGGCGTGATCAGGAATCCCTGAGGGTCCAAATCAAGCAGGTTGTTCGCAATGATTCCTTCCAGGACTTCGCTGTCGGTAAAAGTCATTCGGACCCAGAGGCCCGTCCGCTTCGGGCGGCTCTGGAAAAGCTTCCTTTCGTTCCGGTGACGATTGCCGACGAAGTCGCGAACGAAGAAGATGCCTTTGAGCTCTTCAACCGGAATCCGCTGGAGGCGCCCCTCTTGATCCAGTACTTCGACGCCCTCGGGGCCCATATAGGAGCTGGGGTTGAGGTAGCCTTTGACGAGGCCCCTATCGAGCTTGCGGACTACAACCTTCTTGCGGGTCGAAGAACCAGTGGTCTTCACACGGAGTAACCAGCGTGGGGATGATTGGAGCCAATTGCAACTTGGCCTCAGAGTCCAGCCTGTGCTAGTATAAGTTGATACTTGGACCTGTCAAGTATCTAGGCGGGACGTCAAGGCAAGGTTCTTGAAGGAACTCCGTAATTTCATGAAATGGCGAGGCTTAGGCGGCGCAAGGGGATTAGTTTGTCCGCCGCCGCGAAGCCGTAAGCCAGTCGCCTAGGTCCCGGGTTTCGAATGTGCAGGGCAGAAAGTCCTGCCCGAGCCAGGAAGGTTGATGCCGGACGGGATGAAATTACCCGCGTTTCGAACGGACCCATCAGCCTGATTTGAGTCCTTCTCCAAAGAGCCGAATGGTGGCTGCTAAATCTGACGCCCTCCGGAGCGCAGCCGTAACTGCTGACCGAAACTATCGGGAGCTGTCGGCGTATCTTGATTACGCCCGAGTTGAAAAGGGCCTGGCTTCAAATAGTCTCCTGAGCTACCGCCGCGACCTGAAGAAATTCATTGCCCACCTGCAACGGAAAAGCAGGGGACTCGAGCAAGTCACTCGCGACGACATCCGGGAATTTCTCGGCGATTTGTACGGCCAGGCACTCGGCGCCCGCTCCGTGGCTCGGCACTTGGTGTCCCTGCGCAATTTTTTTCGCTTCCTTCTGAAAGATGGAAAGGTCCGGAGTGACCCTACGGCGGAAGTCGACTCCCCAAGAGTTGACCAGACCCTTCCGAAATACCTCGCGCCGGATGAGGTGGAGGCCCTGCTCGCGCAACCGGACGCCGCCACGGCCTTCGGCCTGCGCGACAAGGCCATGCTGGAATTGATTTACGCGACCGGGATGCGCGTTTCGGAGCTCGTGAGTCTCGGCAAGGACGACATCGACACCCATCTCGGGATCACCCGCTGCCGGGGAAAGGGGAACAAGGAGCGGTTGATTCCGGCGGGCAAGTCGGCGCTGCGGGCGCTCGAGTCCTACCTCCAACGCGCGCGGGGGGCGTTCTTGAAAAATCCCTCGGAGACCCATCTATTCCTCAACCGCCGGGGCGGCCCCCTATCCCGCGTGGCTTTCTGGAAGTTGCTCGGCCGCTACGGGCGGCGCGCCGGCATCGCCTCTCGACTGACGCCCCACGTGCTCCGTCATTCTTTTGCCACTCATTTGCTCGAGCGCGGAGCCGACCTCCGGTCCATCCAGCTCATGCTGGGCCATAGCGACATCTCGACGACCCAAATCTACACGCACGTACTGAAAGAACGTTTGAAGCAGGTCTATTTGACTCACCATCCGCGGGCTTGAGATTGAGAACGGCGTCAGCCGCCGAGGCTTGAGCTCCCCCGTGGCTGGCCGAGTCCTCCAATGCTGACGGCAGAGAGCTGAGAACCGAACGTCATGAGCGACTACAACTTCCTGATGGAGAGCCGCCTTTCCCCCGCGCAGTTCCGCGTCTTGAACCACATCAGCCGGATTGCCGCGGAGCAGGGGCTGAACCTGTACTTGGCGGGAGGGGCGGTTCGCGACCTCACCTTTGGGCAGCGAACGGTTCGGGATCTGGACTTTGTCGTCGGGGGCAACCCTCAGAAGGTGCTTCCGCACCTTGTACCGGCCACCAAGCGTCGAGCGAAAGCTGGCCAGCGGAGGATCAATCTGTCCGACCCCGCTCCGCTCGAAATCGAACACCTGCGATTTGACCGGGCGATGCAGTCAGCGGAATTCACCTTCACAAACGGCGTGAGGGGTGAGCTGGCCTCGGCCCGCAACGAGGTCTATTCAAAACCCGGTCGCCGCCCCGCGATCACGCCCGCTGCGATTTTCGAGGACCTGAAGCGGCGCGATTTTTCGGTGGACGCGATGGCCGTCTCACTCCATCCCAACTCGCGCGGGCTGTTACTCGACCCCACCAACGGCGGCGCCGACGTCGAGAACCGTGAGCTGCGCGTCCTGCACAGCCGGAGCTTCGTCGAAGACCCCTCCCGGATCTATCGCCTGTTGCGCCTTGGTTTGCGTTTGGGGTTTAAACCTTCCGAGCGCACCAAGCAATATTTGGACTCTGCGCTTGAAAACCGCGCGTGGGAACGGATGGACCCCGAGCAGGAAGGGCGCGAGCTGCGCGCCATCCTGCGGGAGGAAAACGTCGGGCAGGTACTTAAAATGTTCGCCCACCGCGGCCTCCTTGCCGGCCTCGACCGGAAGCTCGCGAGGATCAGGATCCCGTACGACCGCCTGACGAGAATCCGGTCCGCCCTCCGCATCGCTCCGGACGCCGACCCGATTCTCCTGAATTTCCATTGTCTGGCCGAGAAGTTCAGCGCGGGGTACCGAAAGCGGCTGGCCGGGAAAGTGATTCTTCACAAGGGAGAAATCGACCTGGTGTTCACGTTTGACCGCGAGGCGCGCAAGCTCGCGCGCCTGCTGGCGAGTTCCAAAGCCGCCTTGTCGAGCCAGGT
>QHZM01000007.1 GCA_003224665.1 Acidobacteriota bacterium | reverse complement strand
ACGAGATCCTCGACGCCCCAAGAGTCGGGCGGCCGGAAGAGATATCCATTGGTTTAAAATGGCCCGGCCCAACGGGCTCAAACAACGGAGACCGGCTTGCAGTACGCCGATGACGGCCGTTTCCCCCAAGAGAGCCTGCAGCAACAGGCGAGCGATAGTCGGACCAGCTCGCCTGAAATTTCAATGGAGCTCAGAAAGGGACCAGCATGAAAGCGCACACGGAATACCTGTGGTTCAACACCAAGAAGCAACGGGAATTCATCAACATCACCGGGGAACTCGAAAAAGCCCTGGCGAAGGCGCAAGTCCGCGAAGGCCTGGCGCTGGCCTCGGCGATGCACATCACCGCGGGGGTTTACATTAACGACGCCGAAGAGGGGTTGATCGCGGATATCGAGGAGTGGCTCGAAAAGCTCGCCCCGTTCCGCTCCGACTA
Organism: Acidobacteriota bacterium; assembly: GCA_003224665.1. Classification (GTDB taxonomy): domain Bacteria; phylum Acidobacteriota; class Terriglobia; order UBA7540; family UBA7540; genus QHZM01. The sequence goes on along the minus strand of QHZM01000007.1, from coordinate 6,677 downwards.
CCGGCACCACCGCACGGGGGAGACCAACGGGGACGCCCACCTGAAAAACCTTTTGATTGGGCATCAGGTGCTCGTGCCAGTAACCAACGGGAAGCTCGACCTCGGCCCCTGGCAGCAGGTGTACTACGCAGAATTCGACGGGCAGCGGCGCAAGCGGGTGTTGATCAAAGTAATCGGGGAGTGAGACCCGCGCGGGGTGATGAGTCCGGGGCTTGCTCGCCCTTCCGGGGGCGTGGGCGGATTTGAGCGGGCCGAGATTGTGCCGGGGCCAGGCGCGCCCGCGGAATTATTGATTCGAGCTGGGCTTGGAACTTTCTGCCGTTTTAGGAGCCGGCTTCTCGAAGATTTTCGGGTCCACTTTGGGGTTGATCTCGAACTCCTTCACTTCGATCGAAGCTTCCTTTTCACCGCTTCGAGTCCTGGTCTCCTTGAACGGAACTGAAATGCCCTCGACCGTCTTCCAATCGCCGTAGTCCGCCACCACTTCCCCGGGGCCTCCCATGCCCGTGGACTGCCAGGAGGCGCGAACGATGTGGCCGTTTTCGGGGTCAATGAACCAGCGCACTTCAGCGCCGGCGGCGTTCACGTCCAGGACTTTCGTTTCAACGTCCCCGACATTGGCCGACCCGTCGGCGGAGAAAACAAACTTCGGGTCGTCGGCGTGCTGCGCAACCGATAGAGGTTCCCGTCTGAGCTCTTTCAGGGCCTCCTCTTTCCTCGACGCAGGAAAGTCCTGCGTCCCCATCGGCGCCATCATGAAGGCGGCGCCCGGAGATACGACCATGGACATCTCGCCCATAGGCGTGCCCATCTTCTGCCAGGAGCGATCTGGGAAAACCGCGACTTCCTCGGCCTCGATCGGCATCTCCCCTTGAGGAGTCTTCACCACGAGGCTGACCTTCTGCCGGACGGACTTGACCGATTTCACTTTCGCCGGGCCGCCAAAAGCCTCGATCACCTTGGCGAGAAGGGCTTTGCCTCCGGCGTTTGAGGCGGCCACCTCCCTTTTCTCCGTCGGCCCTTGCGGGATCGTGATGTCAACTGCTGCCACAGGCCCGAAAGAGGACAAGGGCCGGTCGAAGTCAGCCGCCTTGCCCACCACGAGGACCGCCAGCCGGTCCTTGTGGATGTACCGGCGCCCGACGCGCGTCACGTCTCCCTGCGTCACTTTTTCGATTCCGGCGCGGTAGCGCTCGAGGAAATCAGCCGGGTAGCCGTGGTACTCGTACGTCATCCGCTCCCGGAGGACTTTCTCCTTGGAATCAACTCGGAAGATGAAGGAATTCAGGAGCGAGTCTTTCGCCTTTTTCAATTCATCCGCCGAGGGCGGATTTTTCTCGAGACCGTCAATCTCCTCATAGAGAGCGTCCAGCCCCGCGGCGGTTGTGCCGCTCTTCGTCCCCATGGACAATTGAAACACGCCCGGGTGGTCGTACGTGGTGCCCACTCCCCCGCCGACGTAATAGGCAAGCCCCTTCTTCGTGCGGACGGTCGAGAACAGCCGCGACGTGAACCCTCCGCCGAAGAGCTCATTCAGCACTTCGATCGCGTAATAGTCCGGGTTGTCGCGAGTGGTCCCGAGATGGACCATCCGGATGGCACTCTGGTTCACATCGTCTTTCTGGACGAAATAGTAGCCCGGTTTCGGTTCCGGAATCGAAACCTCCGTTTTCCTCGCCGCCGGCCCCTTCGGCCAGGAGGAGAAAGCCTGCCTCAGCTTGGCTTCCATCGAGGTCGAGTCAAAGTCTCCGACGAGGCCGAGGAGAATGTTGTTTGGATGAACGTAACTCTGATGCCAGTTGAGCAGGTCGTTCCGCGTGACCGCGGCGACGGTCGCGTACTCGGGAACGCGAGCATAGGGGGAACTCGCTCCGTAGGCCAGCTTCATCGCCTCCCGGTGGGCGATTTCAAGAGGATCGTCATTTCGCCGCGAAATGCCCGTATTCAACTGGTCCTTGGCCAGAGGTATTTTATCTTCGCGGAACGCGGGTTCGCGGAGCAACTCGACGAAGACTTTGAAGACGTCGTCAAAATTGTCCTTCAGGCAGTCCCAGGAGATTGTCGTCGAATCGAGCGCGCCGGAGGTCTCGACTTTTGCCGCGCGCGCTTCCAGGTAATCGTCGAGTTCATCTCCCGTCTTCGACTTTGTGCCGCCTGTTCGCCACACCTGCCCGTAAATCTCCACCAAGCCGACTTTGCCGGCGGGCTCGTCGGGCGACCCGCCCCGAATCATGGCGGTCCCCCGAATCAAAGGCAGCTCGTGGTCTTGTTGAAGAAAAACCACCATGCCATTGGGCAGCGCGATCCGCAGCGGCTGCTGCGGATGGAACTCATGCAGGGGCGGGATAGTGATTTGCCTCCAATCGGTCACCTGGCCGCGGGTTACGGAGGCGAAGAAGAATAGGCCCAGGATTAAGGCCGGAACGGAAATAAGTCTTTGCCGGGTTTTCATTACTTTCCCTCCTTCCCGGACGAACCCGCGAGTTGCGTGGATTCGATGACGCCCACGGTGCGATTGGAAGCCACGAAAGTCTGGTTCGCGACCCGCCGGATATCCGCCTTGGTCACCTTATCAATCCGCTCGACGTGGCGGAAGAGCTCTCGCCAATCGCCGAAGAGGGCCTGCGTGGCCCCCATCTGAAAAGCCAGCCCCTGGTTTTCCCCGAGCCTGCGGATCAGGTCGGCCTTGGCGCGCGTTTTGATCATCTTCAGCTCCTCGTCCGTGATGTCTTCCTTCTTCAGGCGCTCGATCTCCGCCCGCGTCGCGTCGCGGATCTCGTCCGGGGTGTGGCCCGGGGTCGTGACCGCGAAGAAAACGAACAGGTTCGGATATTTCTGGCCGGGGAACCCGTTGAACCCTCCGGAGAAAGCGGCGATCTTCTTGTCGCGCACGAGCGACCGATACAGCCGCGAGGTGCGCCCGTTTGACATCAGGTCCTGAACCGCATCGTAGACCGCGTCATCCCGGTCCCGCGCTCCGGGCTTGTGGTAGCCCTCGATATACCAGGGCTGGGTGGCCTCGCGCAGAACCACCTCGCGCTCGGCGATCTGAGTCGGCTCAACGGTCCGGAGAGGCTCGGGCTTCGGGCGCGCGGGGAGGCGGCCGAAATATTCTTCCGCAACGGGGATCACCGTACTCGCCTTAACGTCGCCGACGATGGCCACAACCATATCCGAGGGAACGTAATACCGGCTGAAGAAGTTGATAGCATCGGTGGCTGAGAAGGACTGGAGGTCCGAGGCCCAACCGACAACAGGCCTCCCGTAGGGATGAGCGATGAACGCGGCACCGAGGAACTGCTCAAGCAGGCGGCCGACGGGCTGGCTGTCGGTCCTGAGCCTCCGCTCTTCAAACACCACGTCTCGCTCCTTGTAGAACTCGCGCATGACCGGATGGAGAAACCTCTCCGATTCGAGGTGGGCCCATAGCTCGAGGCGGTTCGAGGGAAAAGAATAGTGATACGCGGTCTCATCCGAGCTGGTGAAAGCGTTTAAGCCTTCTCCCCCGTTCCGCTCGACGATCTCGCCGAATTCCTCCTTGAGGGCATATTTGTCCGCTTCGGCGATTGCGTCCTTCCAGACCTTCTCGAGCTCGGCCAGTTTCTTTTCGTCGCGCCCGACTTCCCGTCGCCGCTCCTCATCGTAAGCGGCATAGGCTTTTTCAACTTTCTCGAGAGCCACCTTCTCAGAGGCATAATCCTTGCTCCCGATCTTGTCGGTCCCCTTAAAAGCCATATGCTCGAACATGTGGGCGAGTCCGGTGATGCCCGGAAATTCGCGGTCAGCGCCCACATCCACGTGCGTGAAGAAGGAAAAGACCGGCGCCTCAGGCCGCTCGCACACCAGCACGGTCAAGCCGTTGTCCAGGATCTTGACCGTCACTCGCTTTTCGAAGGAGGACAGGTCCTGCCCGCGAGATAACCCTGCCGACACCGCCGCACATGCGATCAGGAACAGGGCGTTCAACTGATTCTTCCTCATCGGAGATACCCCCCAAAATTTTGAATCCCGCGGCGAACAAGCGGGCCATAGCCTGAACTCTTGTAGCCGGAATCAGGAAAAGTTCCACGCCTCACCCGGTCCCGCCCCGCGGGCCACCCTCTCCGTGAGGGAGAGGGGCGGGGATGAGGGCTCGGCCCTTCATTTACTCACGCAAATCTTGATACGATAAAGACTGAAGAGTCTTAATCGGGCGCCCTGCCCCGTCGCCTCTCAGCTACTCCAGGCGCTTGCCGTCGGTGTCAAAGACCTCGACAGGTCCGTAGCCCTTGAGGACCTCCTTAATGGGCTGTCCGTCCTTGTTACCGGCCTGCTTTCCGTCGCCGACGCACACAATTTGCAAGTGATCCGTGTCCACGTACTTCTTCCCGGCGCGCTGGGCAGCGTCCTCGGTAACTTTGGAGACTTCCTCGGGGTATTTGTCCCAATAGTCCTCGGGCAAATTATAGTACTTCACCGTCAGCCAGGAATTGAGAAGTCCCGCCGGTTGCTCCAGAGAAAGCGCGAAGTTGGCCACAATCGAGTGGCGAGCCTCGTCGAGCTCGGTTTCCGGCACTTTCTGCTCCCGGATGCGCTTGAATTCGTACATCAATTCGTGCATCGCTCCGTCCGTCACGCTGTTCCGCACTTCAGTGTTGGCATACCACGCCCCGGCGTAGGTGTCCGCATTAAACCGGCTGTAAGCCCCGTAGGTGTAGGACTTTTCTTCCCGCAGGTTCAGGAAGAGTCGGGCGCTCGGCCCGCCTCCCAGCACACGGTTCATCACCGTGAGCGGGATGTAGTCGGGATCGGTCCGGCGCACGGCGTAATCGCCCGCAACAATATTGGTTTGAACGGAACCCGGCCGGTCAACCAGGAAGATCTTCGCCGGGGCGGGTGGAGGAAGCTGGCTCAAGTCCGGCGGGCTCACCGTGCGGCCCTTCCAGTCGCCCAAGTGCTTTTTGATCAGGCCCACGATTTCGTCATAAGTCACATCGCCGGCCACGCCGAGGATCGCGTTGCCAGGGACGTAGTATTGACTGTGAAATTTTTTGAGCTCGTCGGTCGTCACGCGTTTGACCGAGTCGGTCCGGCGGGCTCACCGTGCGGCCCTTCCAGTCGCCCAAGAGGTCCAGCAGCTGGTCCGCGTTTTCCACCAGTCCCGAGACAGTGACCGCGGTATTGCTCGCTCCAAAATTCGCCGCGGCAGTGAGCGTGGCCCCCAGTTCATCGATCTCCGCGGCCAACTGGGCGCTGGTTCGGCGCGCCGTCCCCTCCCGCAACATGTCGGCGGTGAAATGCGCGAGGCCGGGCAGGTCTTTGGGGTCCGCCAGCGCCCCCGTTTTCACCCAAAGGCTGAACGTCACCGTGGGCAGCTTGTGGCGCTCGAGGACCAGCACCGCGAGACCGTTCGCAAGCCGCGTCTCCATGGGACGCGGCAGCCGGACCTTCAAAACCTCCTTGTTGACCGGCGCCCGGTTCAGGCGCACCACGCGCGAAACAGACCCGCCGGGCTCCTGCGCAAAGGCTGCGCTGAAGACGACCGCGGCGTTCACCAGCACTCCGACGAAGTTGACCGACCATCGTTTCATGGCACGCCCCGTTAGCGTCCTGCCGCGGACTTGGCGCCTTGCTTGCCGGGCAGGGTGATGACCACGGCGCGGCCGGTCGCGCCCAGGTATTCCCCGGCGGCCTTCCGCACCTGGTCAGCCGTCACCGCGCTGTATTTATCGAAAATAGTATTGATCAAGTTCGGGTCGTTGAAGAAAACCGCATATTGGCCCGTTCCAATCGCCGTCATCAGGCTCGACTGGCGGACCTGGATTTGGGCGCGGCGGAACTGGGTCCGCGCCTTCTGGACCTCCCGGTCCGTGACGCCATCCTTCCTGACGGCCTCCACCTCTTCGTCAATGGACTTCTCCAGGTTCTCCGGGACGACGCCCGGGCGCGGCATCGCGTCGATGGAAAACAGGCTCGGCCCGCGTCGCATGTCCACCTGGATTGAAATCGAAGTTGCCAGTTGTTTTTCCTTCACGAGATGCTGGTAGAGCCGTGAACTCTCTCCGCTCCCCAGGATGTCACCCAGCACCTGAAGCGCGTAATTGTCCGGTGTGTTCCCCCGCGGGATGTGGTACGCGATCAAAATTCGGGGAAGGCGCGCCAGCGGATCCTCGATGGTCTCGCGCCGCTCGCCGAAATGCGGCGGCTCGGTCATGTCCACGGGCGGAGCCGGAAGCTGCGAGGGGATCTTGCCGAAGTATTTTTTGACTTTCTCAATAGCTTCCACCGGGTCGAGGTCGCCCACCAAAGTCAGCACCGCGTTGTCCGGAGCGTAATAGGTCTGGAAAAATTCTTTGACGTCACCGAGCGTGGCCGCGTCCAGGTCAGCCATTTCGCCGATCGTCGAGTGTTTGTACGCGAAGCTGTCGTACGCCAGATTGTCGATCTCGAGTTCGGACTTTCCGTAGGGCTGGTTGTCAACGCGCAAACGACGTTCTTCTTGAACGGCGTGGCGTTGGTTGTCCAGGTTCGCCTGATTGACGGCGAGCGAGCGCATCCGGTCGCTCTCGAGATAGAGCGCCAGGTCAAGCTGGTTCTTGGGGAGAGTCTCGTAGTAGTTGGTCCGATCCTGGCTGGTCGTGCCGTTCATGCTGCCGCCGTTGTTGAAGATGAGAATGAAGTGCTCTCCCTTGCCGGCG
>QHZM01000544.1:1217-3673 GCA_003224665.1 Acidobacteriota bacterium | reverse complement strand
GAAAGCGAGCGCCTGATTCAGGTCTCCGGGTGAGGCGGCGCAGACGCGGCAGAGGTTCTGGGTAATGATCAGGTCCGGTTGAATCCCTTTCAGGGCTTCCACGTCCAGGCGGTACAAACTCTCGCCGCGCGCCATGAACTCGCTCACGTGCCGGTCAATCTCCGCTGCGTTACCGGAATGAGGGAGCCGCGTGTGAACTACCACCGGCTTGTTTCGAGCTTCGGGCGGGTAGTCGCACTCGTAAGTAATGCCTGAAAGGGACTCGCCGAGCCCCAGCGCATAGACAATTTCGGTGGCCGAAGGAAGGAAAGAACAGATGCGCATCGAAATCAATTTAATCCCGTGGGGCGCCCGGTTGCAACCCCTGACTGTGGATTGGGCGGCCTCGCCTCTAGCTCGGCGCGCCGGTGACGGAGGGCACGACGTCCGCGAAGACGAACCCGTCGCGCTCAACGATTTCGCCGACCTCGACGGCAATTGGCTTTTGAAACATCGGCCCCTCAAAGGCGTAAGTGTGGAACTCGCCGTTCTCGCCGCAAGGGTCAACGCCGCCGGGAAGCTGGCCGAGCAGCTCGGCGTCGAAGGTCCGGCCGGCAAACGCGCGCTCGAGTTTCTTGGGGTCCACGCAAGTAATCACGGCGCACAAGCCCGCCGCCACCATCTCCCGCGCGAGTCTCAGCGTGTCAAGCCCCCAGATGGGAAAAAGCGGTGTGATGCCCGTCGAGGCGAGCTTTTCTTCGCGATACTTCCGGATGTCTTCGAGGAACAGGTCGCCGAAGACGATGTGAGTGATGCCTTCTTGGCGCGCCCGGCCAATCGCCTCCGCCATCGCCTGTTCGTAAACGGCGTTCGGGCAGGGCGACGGGATGGGGACCTTCACGAGCGGCAGGCCCAGCGCCTCCGACTGGGCCTCAAGCAAGCTCTCGCGCACGGCATGCATCGCGACGCGCGCGTGGGCCGTGTTGACCGTCCGTTCACCTCCAATGTTCCTGCCGCTCTTCTTTGCGAGCGACGATCCATTTCCATGGGCGTCTCCCGCCCTCACCCGTTCCCGCCAAACGGACCACCCTCTCCCCCTTTTCGAGGGGGGAGAGGTAGGGGTGAGGGGGTTACCCAATTGGCGGCGGGGTTGAAACCCCGCCCTCCCGACCCTCCGAAATAACCCCTTCTTTTGAAACCAAGCACTAGATGCCCCCTTTCATCACTTCGCTCGATATGTAACGCGCCGCGCGAACGGCCAGTGCCATGATGGTGAGCGTGGGGTTTTTCTCGGGGAAAGTCGCAAAGCAGCTTCCGTCCACGACGAACAGGTTCTTGACTTCATGCGCCTGGCAGAAGGCGTTTAACACGGAAGTGCGCGGGTCGCTCCCCATGCGCACGGTCCCCACTTCGTGGCTGGCAAAGCCCGTGGGGCGCTGCTCGCTCCTCACCAGTTGAGTTCGCGCGGCGTGCAGGATTTCTTCCGCTTTCTCCTTCATGTCTTTCCACAGCGCAACGTCATTCTCACCGAACCGGAAGCGGACGACGGGGATAGGAATCCCGTACGCGTCCACGCGGGAGCGGTCGACTGTCACCCGGTTCTCGGGCCGGGCCACCACTTTGCCGAATCCTCCCATTTGAAAAAATCCCGGCTGCCAGTACCGCACCTGTTGTTTGAAGCTGCGACCGAACCCTTTGAGGTATTGCGCGTGGCGAGGAAACATGAAGCTCGAGTACTGGACCTGGTAGTGGTAGCCGCCCTTGTAAGCCCGCTTCTTCCCATCCTGATTGAAGCGCGGAATGTACGAGTGGTCGGTGGCCCCGTCGTTGTTGATCGGCGTCGTGCCGGCCAGCTCCTCGAGGTATCCGGTGAGGTCCACCGTGACGTGCCCGTGGAGGTAACGCCCCACGCAGTCGCTCGAGTTTGCCAGGCCGTTCGGGAACCGCGGGGAGCGCGAATTCAGGAGCAACCGCGCGGACTCGATGGAGGCGCAGCAGACCGCAAAGACGCGCGCGCGGACTTCTTCCTCCTTGCGCGAGACCGTATCAATCACCGAGACCGCGCGAACCTTCCCTTCCCGGTCCACCAGAATTTCGCGCGCCAGCTTGTTCGCGAGCAACGTGAAGTTGCCGGTCTTCCGGGCCTTCGGGAACATTGAATTGGGCACCGTGAAGATCGCCCCGACGTCGCACCCCTCCATGCAGTGACCGCAGTAGTGGCACGGAGGACGACCGTCGTAAGGCTCCGTCAGGACAGCCTTGCGCGCCGGGATCATCGGGATTCCCATTTTGGCGCAGGCGCGCTTGACGATCTGTTCCGAGCAGCGGAATTTCAGCGGGCGCAGGTACTCGCCATCCGGCACAATCTCCAGCCCATCCCGCGATCCCGTCACGCCGATCATCCTTTCGACGTACCCGTAGAATGGGGCCAGCTCTCGATAGCTGAGCGGCCAGTCATCTTCGATCCCCTGCAGGCT
>QHZM01000544.1:0-1174 GCA_003224665.1 Acidobacteriota bacterium | reverse complement strand
GGGGAACTCGTAAGGCCAGGCGTGAAAGTGGAAATCTTCCGCGGTCATTGTCCGGCCCGCTTCCACGAGCGCGACTTTGGCGCCGGCTTCAGCAAGCTCCTTGGACAGCACGCCCCCCGCCGGCCCGGAACCGATTACGCAGACGTCATAGATTGGAGGGGCTGAGCTCATGGGAAGTCTTGGCGCGCTTCGTTGCTCGCGACCCGCGTCCCTGCGCCGGGCCAAGAAACGGAGAAAGCTGTAACACGTCTCCGGTGGCAGAAGCAAGCCGTGCCTTCAGTTCGCCGCCGGGGACTAAAAGTTGAGGCCGAAGAAAAAAGCGCCCCGCGCGCCGACTGACGCGCGGGGTCGATCAAAAAGGAGGGATGATTTACCAGCTCAGGCGGAGGGCAAACTGCATGTTGCGCATCGGTTCCGAAATACCGAAAATTTTGCCCGCCGAGCCGGAATCAATGGCACTATCCACGAAGTGAGAGAGGTTGGTACGGTTGAAGAAGTTGAAGTTCTCCCACCTGAATTGCGCGTTCAATCTTTCGGTGACTTTGAAGTTCTTGAAAAACGCCCAGTTGGCGATGGCCACGCCCGGGGCACGGAGAGAGTTCTTGGCAGCGTAACCGAACCTGTAAACACCTGTGACGCTACCTGGGGGAGGAAGAGCGTAAGCCGCGGGATTGAACCAGCCATCACGACCGGGGTTTGAAACGCTGGCGTCCCCGATCTTGTCAGGGCGCGACCCCTGGTCGGCGTTGAGGAAGGAAGAAGTGGTGTTGACACCCGGCGAGAAGGGATAGCCGCTTTGAAGCATCGTGCCGCCCGTCCACTGCCAGCCTTCCACCAGTTGCCTGACCACTCCGTGCGCGTCCGATAGCCACCGCTGTCCGGACCCGAACGGCAGAATGTAATCGTGGCCCAACGTGAAGACGCTGGCACGGTCAAAGTCGGCCGGTCCGTAATCCACCTTGTAATTGTGTTGATCGGTGGGGTTGCCGAACTCCCCGTAGTCCAGGGCTTTGGCCCAGGTGTAACTGAGCAGGAAGGAGCTATTCTTCGAGAAGCGCTTGGTCAGTTTAGTTTGGAGAGAATTGTAGCTCGAGCTCACACAGGAGCAGGAGTCGGAAATTCCCTGGGTGATTCCAAACTTATTGAAGAGAGGCTTGCGGGGATTGAATGAAAC
>QHZM01000543.1 GCA_003224665.1 Acidobacteriota bacterium | reverse complement strand
CGCCACCGCTCCCGCGACGTCCGGCAAGTCGAAATCCCGCAGCACGTCCGGCAGCATCAGGCTGACGGGCTGCTGGTAAATTTCGCTTCGAGCGATCTCGCCGTACGAGGCCGGAATCCCCTCGACGGCAGCCGCCTGAATCCCCGGGTCGAGGGCCGCAGCGAACAACGCAACGACGCCGGCCCATCCTCTCCCGACCACGGCAATTCGCCGCGTGTCCACATCCGGGCGGCTGCGCAAATACGCACTGACCTCGAGGGCGTCCGCGACGCGCATTCCGAGGAGCGGCCGCCCCAGGAAAAAACTCGCGTAGGTAAAGTCCGCGTCCATCCCGTCGCGAGGATGGAAATAAACGATGCCGCGCTCCGGAACATTTTTCGAGGACATCGTCTCGCCAAAACCCCGGACGTCAGCCACGGCGACGATTTTCCCTTGTCGAGCCAGCGCTTCGATGAATGCCGGGCGGTTCCCCTCACCCTCGCGGTCCCGCAAGAGGATGACGCCAGGAAGGCGCCCCGAAGCGTTCTTGGGGACCACGATACGCGTCGGCACGACGATGCCGGGTTCCGAATCGATCAGTATCTTTTCAATCGCCAGATTGCCGGAGGTCGTTTCTCCGACCTTGCGCGCACTGCCTTGCGGCGGGCCCGGGGGAAGCGAAAGCCGCTCGCGGATTTTCGACAGTAGCGCTTCCCCGAATGCCGGAGCGCGCCGCCGCTCCTCGAGCCCGCCCAGTAAACGGTCAGTTTCAACGCGGTTGAAATCGGAAATTCGATCACCGCCGAGAGAAGTAATCACCTGGCCCGTGGGCGTGCAGCGGAGAGCGGTCTCGGCCTCGGCTGTGATTTCAGCCTCTCGGGCATCGGCTTGATTGCCCTTCAGCCACCGATCGAACCAGCCATAAGTGGCTTCGCGCAGAGGCTGGCTGTACATGTGCCGATGGTCGAACTGGACCATTTTGACGCGGTCGGGCACGCCGATTCTTGCGTAGAGCTCCTGGAGTTCCTTGAAGGTCTGGCGAGTGCCTTCAATCGGGAAAAAATCGCGCGTCGCGGCGCCGATCAGCACCGGTCGGGGCGCGATCATGCCCACGAACTCTGTGTGGTCAATCCCGGCTGCCAGCAGCCCCGCCACATCCTGCTCCGGGTCTGTTTCAGCGTCGTTGATTCGCGCTTCAATTTTCTTTGGAATCGAAGTGATGTAGGTCACGATGGATGCAGCTTTCACCCGCTCATCCAGCATGGAGATAAAGGTGGTCAGCGTTCCGCCTCCGGAGTTGCCCGTCACCCCAATACGCGACGGGTCCACCTCGGGCAGGGCGGTCAGGTAATCAAGGGCGCGAATTCCGTCCCAAATCCGGTAGCGCGCAAAGTTCTGGCCGAGCAGGTATTCCTGGTGAGAACGACGTAGCCGCGTCTAACCAGGCCGATAAAGAGATGCTGATACACCTCATAAGCCTTTCCGTTCGCCGAGTGGCCGCAAGGCGAGAGGACGGCCGGAAACGGCGGGCTTCCGGCTGTCGGCACGTAAAGGTTGGCGGTGACGTAGTAGCCAGGCAGGCTCTCGAAGATAACCTTGCGGACCAGGTAACCCTGGCGCGCAAATTCGCCGACCACCCGAACGTTTAGCGCAGAACGCTTCGAGGGCAGCCCTCCAATCAAGTCCAGAAATTTCTTTCGGTTGGTTTCCTGCCAATTTGCAAAATCGGGATTTGAACGGACCAAATTGAGCCGGGCCAGGCGCTTCGCGGTCGCTTGCTCTGACTGGCGAAGCAGATACTTGAACAACATCTCTTGAAGGGTACTTTCGAGCGCCGTTCCCTTGATCACCCTCAGGTCTTGAGCTTGCAATTCAGTTTGGGCAAAAACGTCGTACGCGAAAGCGGCCGAGACAATCAGAAATAAGAGAACGAAGCGACTCGCGATGCGTTCCACAATCCCTCCTACGATAATGACCGTCCAATTCTCCACCGGCCTGCATTGACCCTGAGAAAAAAGGAGGCTACAAATTACCCTGCCGCAGCGCTTCAAGTCCAGTTGACATTCGCGCGCCGGAGACGCGGAGGAGGAAGCGATTGAAAAAAGCGATAGCCTCTGTGTGCTTGCTTGTCCTGGCCCTTCTTCCCTTGTGGCTTCGGGCACAGACTGAGACAGTGGTCGTCAGGCCCATAGAATCAGACGAAGTCCTGGTCAACCCGGGAATGGGCATCACGACCTTCCAACGCTTCAACGGCGATCCGCTCAACCCGGGCCTTGAATGGTCTGAAGAAGGACCCTTAGCGAAGCTCGCGCCGGCGTCCTCGAAGCCCGACTTCCCCCAAACGTCAATCGCCTATTGCCGGTGGTTCTGGACCGCCATCGAGCCCGAGCTCGGGCATTTCCGTTGGGAAATCATCGACGACGCGCTCGAGCAGGCGCGCGTACACGGGCAGACGCTTGCCATCCGCCTGATGCCCTACGACCAGCGCCACCCGCTGCCGGAATGGTTTCGCAATTCCGGCGCGCGGCGGGCCAACAAATCGAGCGATAAAGACGGCGAGATA
>QHZM01000006.1 GCA_003224665.1 Acidobacteriota bacterium | reverse complement strand
GTGGCGGGTGGGGTGTGTCTGTGGGAGTTCGGCGTCAAGGGGCGACGGCAATACCTGGTATTGGTCGCCGCCGTCACGGGCTTCGGGGTCCTGATTCTCGCAGGTTCGGCGAATTACGCAAAGCGTATCGAGACGATCTTCGAACCCAACGAAGACGCCACCGGTTCGGCGCAGGCCCGAAAGTACCTGCTGAAGACCAGCATAAAAGTCAGTTTGGAGCATCCGCTTTTTGGTGTCGGCCCGGGAAATTTCGAAATTGTTTCGGGTGCCTGGCGCGAGACCCATAACACGTACACGCAACTGAGCTCTGAAGCGGGGATCGCTGCGCTCATCCTGTTTCTCCTGATCATGCGGCGCGGATTCATCAACATCCGCGAAACGAAACGTCTTGTGCGCGGGAAACCCGAAGAGCAGCTGTTCGCAACCGCGCTCGGAGCCAGTTTTGCCAGTTTCGCCGTGGGCTCGTTGTTTGCGAGCGCGGCCTACCAATTTTTCCCATATTTTCTGGTGGGATACACCAGCGCGCTCCGCGCCATTGCGGGCACGGAGGCCACGGCTCCATCTGAGCTGAACCAGCCTCCACAGGAAGCAGGATTCAGGGGGACCGCTTATCGAAGTCAGGTGCCAAAAGTGACTCTGGGTGCGTATTGAGGCGACGCTCCCCGGGTTCAGGCCGTGGCGGCGGGATCAGCGAGTTCTCCATCGCCAAGTACTTCTTGACCGTCGTTTGCGGGCTCCAACTGGAAAACAGCGCGAACCCGCAGCCGACACGCGGACTTCAGGAACGGAAGATTTCGAGTCAAATCGGGCTTTCGCAATCAATGAAGCGCCGGCCAAATTTCTGGATCGCTGATCTGTGGAAAAGGCTGTTGGGCCGAAACATAATGATGCGGCTGATGTGTTTGCTCCTACCGAACTTGCTCTGGAATCAGGAAATTCACGGGCAAACCCTCGGTGGATACGTTAATGACACGACCCGGTGGTTGGATGCCGGCTGCGGGGAACGCCTGCTGGCCGGCGGCGTGAAGGACCCTGAGCGGGTGCTGGCGGCCAAGCCGCGGTTGATGGTGGGCGTCGATCTAGCCTCGGCCGCTCTCCGAAGAAATCGGGCCTGAGTTTGTCCGTGTGCTCGAGCCTGGACCGCCTTCCGATCTCGGATGAAAGCTTCGATCTGGTGACCTGCAATATGGTTGTTGAACATCTGGAAAATCCTTTTCCTTCTTCGAAGTTACTGTCAAGCGAGGCCCGGCGCGGCCATGCGGACGGGGGAAAGGCTTCTTGAGTTGATTGGACGCGGGGAACCGCCTCCGCGGGTGGGACAACGCCGGCGCTTTGAACGACTCGCGCTGGCCTGTCGCTCCTTGGAGCAGCACGCCCCGGAAATTGGATCCCGTGGAAGAAAATTAGCCATGTGCGGAATCACCGGGATTGTCGGAAGACGGCCTGGTTCAATGGTGGATGAAGCGGTTATCCGGCGAATGTGCCGGACGATCGTCCATCGCGGACCGGATGACGAGGGGGTTTACGTCCATGGACCCGTCGGAATAGGGATGCGACGGCTGAGCATCATCGACTTGGCCGGAGGTCATCAGCCTGTTCACAATGAGGACGAGACGGTCTGGGTGGTGTTCAACGGTGAGATCTACAACTATCCGGAATTGAGAACTCAGCTGGAGCGCCACGGACACCGTTTTTACACCAACACAGATACCGAAGTCATCGTGCATCTCTATGAAGACCTGGGCGTGGATTGTGTCCACAAGCTTCGTGGGATGTTCGCCTTCGCGATTTACGACGAGCGCCGCCGAGCTTTACTGTTGGCGCGCGACCGGCTAGGGAAGAAGCCACTCCATTACGCCTTAACCGACGACGCTCTGCTGTTTGGCTCCGAGATCAAGGCGATTCTGGCGGCGGCCCCGGAACTTGTAGAGATCGATCGCGAGGCCCTGTTGCAATTTTTTTATTTCAGCTATATCCCTGATCCCCGCACCGCTTACACCCGCATTCAGAAGCTCCCCCCGGCGCACACACTGGAATTCAGAAACGGAGAGATCAAAGTCCGCAATTACTGGGACCTGCCAGCCTACGGAACGCACTCGCCCGGATCCGAGGAAGAGTGCCTGGAAGAGCTGGAGCAACGGTTATTCGAGGCCGTCCGGATCCGGATGATAGCGGATGTCCCGCTCGGGGCCTTGCTGAGCGGAGGAACGGATTCCTCCACGGTGGTGGCGCTGATGGCCCGGGCCAGCTCGCGGCCGGTGAAGACGTTCACCATCGGGTTCCGCAACCAGGATTTCAACGAGGCTGAATACGCCCGTGCCGTCGCTCGGCATTTCGGCACGGATCATCATGAGCTGATCGTTGAGCCGAAAATCGGACAGGAGCTGGACACGCTGACGGGCACACTGGAAGAACCGTTCGCTGATTCTTCGATCCTGCCGACGTATTTTGTTTCGTGTCTGGCTCGCAGATATGTGACCGTCGCCTTATCGGGCGACGGCGGCGACGAGCTGTTCGCCGGCTACGACCGCTATCGCCTCAGGCTCGGTCGCACGCCGTTCGACCTGATTCCCGGTCGAGTGCGCCGATGGTACCGCGAGAAAATTCATCCGAAGCTGCCGCACGGCACGTGGGCTCGCAGGCTCACTTTCAATATGACCCTCCCTTTCCGGGACCGATATCTCGACACAATTTCCTACCTGCCCGCTTTCGGCCCTGAACGGCAGGTCTTCTCCGATGATTTCCTGGATTCCGTCGAATGTTGCCAGGACCCGCTGGACCTATTTCGCGCCTACTATGAGGGAGCTCCCGCGCGTGATCCACTGAGCCGGTTGCTATACCTTGACACCAAAACGTACCTGGCGGCCGACATCCTGACCAAAGTGGACCGCATGAGCATGGCCACGTCCCTGGAAGTCCGCGCGCCCATGCTTGATCACGTTTTCCTGGAGTGGGTTGCGGCATTACCCGCCGAGTGGAAACTCCGCGACGGCACGCGGAAGTACATCTTACGGAAGTTGGCGAAACGAGTCGGCGTGCCGGGCGCGGTCCTGGAGCAGCCCAAGCGCGGTTTCGCCCTGCCGCTCGTGCACTGGATGCGACACGAGCTGAAGGACGAATTGCGCGTCCTCGTCGAGCCGCGGACCCTCCAACGCGGCTATTTCAGGCCGGCCGCCGTGCGGCAATTGCTCGAAGAGCATTTTCGGCAAAGGCGCGATCACTCCGGCATCCTGTGGCAGCTTTTGATTTTCGAGTTGTGGCACCGGAACTTTCTCGAGGCGGCGAGCGCCAGCGGCCGACCTTCCTTGGCAGGAGCCGCCTTGGAAGGGAAGGAACTGCGCGGGATTCCGAGCGTTGCCCCCGCTTCCGGATCCATTGTAACTTGAAGCGATCATTGTACGCCCGGGGGTTCAAGGACTTCGAATGAGAGATGGACGGAGGCACCGTCCGGCCGGGCATAGCTGATGGAGCGGTAAGACGCTGAGCATGAGAACAGATGTTTAACCCCGTCACCTACTATCGATTGGCGCGCTGGCTCTACCTCCACCGGATTCCCTTACTCCCTAGGCTCGTCGAAATACTGAATGTGCTGGTGTTTCACTGTTATGTTCCCTATACCGTCGAAATCGGGGACGGGTTCGAGGTCGGATATTGGGGGATAGGTGTCGTTATCCATCCGCGCGTGAAAATCGGCAAGAATGTTTTTGTTGCCCAAGGCGTCACGATAGGCGGACGAAATGAGAAGCCTGAGGTCCCGAGGATCGAAGATAACGTATTCATCGCTGCTGGCGCCAAGGTCCTGGGTGATATCGTGGTCGGAGAGGGTTCGGTAATCGGCGCCAACGCAGTCGTGATCCGCTCCGTGCCGCCGCGGAGTATTGCGGTCGGGGTCCCTGCAAGGATTTCGCGCGGTTCCACTTGGTGGAATCGTTCAATCTGGGAGGCTCTGAAAACCAGGCTGTGCAGGTTGCTCGTCGAATGAACTCCGGTCGATATTCTGTCACCGTTGGTTGCCTGAGTACCGAGGGACCTTATCTCGAGATGTTGCAAAAGGCTGGAATTCCCGTCGCGGACTTTCACCCCCAAGGCGGGCTCCTCAGCCCCCGAGGGTTCTGTCAACTGCTTCGCCTAACGCATTTTCTTCGGTGCGAGCGATTCGATGTGGTCCACACCCACGATTTGTATTCGAATCTTCTTGGGGTACCGGCAGCCTGGATGGCGCGAATTCCCGTTATTATTTCCAGCCGTCGGGACCTGTCGCATTGGTGGTGGTATACGCCTCGAAATAGAAAACTATTACGTCGAGTCCAAAGTCTGTCAACCTTTGTACTCGCAAACTCCGCGACGGTTCGTGATTTTCTGGTGAGGGAAGAGGGCTTCGATGCCAGCACAATCCGCGTGGTCCAGAACGGTATAGATGCTGAGCGATTTGCAAAGCAGCACGGGAATCGCGAAGCACTGCTTCCGGGTTTAGATTCCAAACACAAGCTTGTTGCCGTTGTGGCCAATATGAACGTCGAGGAGAAAGGGCATGTCGACTTAATCGAAGCAGCTCGCGTCATCTGCTCGGTGCTCCCGGAAACTAGATTTCTTCTGATCGGTGATGGTCGCGAGCGGCTTGGCCTCGAAGCGAAGGCTGAAGGCCTAGGAGTGCGGAACAACTTCTTATTCCTCGGGCGTCGAGAGGACGTACCGGACCTGCTGGGCTGCTGTCAACTGTCCGTGCTTCCTTCGTGGGCGGAAGGTTTTCCGAACGTGATCTTGGAATCGCTCGCCGCGGGCCTTCCCGTTGTGGCAACTCGCATTGGAGCGGTCCTTGAGATCATCGAGGACGAAGTAAGTGGCTTGTTGGTTCCTGCACGTGACCCGCAAGCCTTAGCGCGAGCCATCCTCCGGGTGCTGCGTGACCAGGAGTTGGCTGATCGGCTCGCCCGTGCGGGACGTGAACGGGCACTCACCCACTTCAGTTTTGACCGGACACTATTAGAGCTCAGGCAACTTTATGAGGAGGGACAGCGTCGACGCGACGCAACCCGCAAGACGATGTGGCGCGACCGAACAAAGGCAGGTGCGGCATCCCGTCTACCCGGGTGACAACTCGAAAGGCAAACGAGGGTAGTGGCGAGAAATGCGAGACCCTACGGCTAGTTCAATCCGGCTGCGCGTGGCGCTTGTAGCTCCCACCTTGCGCTGGGTCGGAGGACAGGCCGTGCAGGCGGAACCTGCTTGTGCGCCATTGGCGAGACGGCCCTGCCGCCGCGGCCTGGAGTGGTGCGGGTGGGCTTGATCGCGCGCATGAATAGCCCGGTTAAAAACCATTCAGTCTTTCTGCGCGCCGCCGCGCGGCTTGCGCCCAGATTTCTGTCTTTCGAGATTCTGTTCGTGGGTGACGGCCCCCTCCGCCCAGTCCTGGAGAGGATGACGAAGACACTCGGCCTGGTTGATCGAGTCAGGTTCCTGGGCGAGCGGCAGGACATCCCCGTCGTTTTGGCGGCAATGGACATTTCCGTACTCCCTTCCCTTTCCGAAAGCTTGTCGAAGACAGTTCTTGAATCGAGGGCGGCCGGTAAGCCGGTGGTGGCGGCCCACGTGGGGGGAATGCGAAATTGATACTGGATGGAGAGACGGGCCGGCTTGTTCCGCTCGATAACGAAGAAAAGCTGGCGGAGGCTCTTGAACCTTTGCTCCAGCAGCCATCGCTCCGAACCGAATGGGGCGTGCGCGCCAGGAGCTTGGCGCGTGATCGTTTCAGTCTCAGCCGGATGCGGGAGCGCTATCAGCAGCTTTACTTGGACCTGCTGGCTGAAAAAGGTTGGCAACCAGCCAGGGTGCAGGAGAAGACCGGCGGCACGGTTGCACAGCCGGTCAGCCTGACTGTCTAGAAATGTGGCGTCGCGAAATTCGACTGCCGACGCTCCGGCAGGTTTGCCGGGGTTCAACAACCGACTCGACCCAGGAATAGGATTCGAAACTATGAGGGAGCATCTTGTTCCACCGCACGGCGGACAGTTAATAAACCTCCTGGCGACTCAAGAGCGCACGTTCGAATTACAGGCCGAATCACGGGGCTGGCACTCGTGGGACCTCTCGGCGCGCCAGTTGTGCGATCTGGAGCTCCTGCTGACGGGCGGTTTTTCTCCTTTGCGCGGGTTCATGTCGCGCGCTGATTATGAAGGCGTGTGCTGCAAGATGCGCCTGGGGGATGGGACACTGTGGCCCATCCCCATTATTTTCGACGTGTCCGAGGAGTTTGCGCGGTCTACCGCCCCCGGAGAAACGATCGCCTTGCGCGACCCCGAGGGCGTGATGTTGGCTGTCTTGCATGTTGCGGAGGTCTGGAAACCGGATCGGCTCGCGGAGGCGGAGGCCGTTTACGGGACCGTCAGCACCGAACACCCGGGTGTGGAGTATTTATTAAACCAGACACACCCTTGGTACATCGGCGGTCGTTTGGAAGGCGTCCAACTGCCTTCGCATTATGATTTCCGCGCCCTGCGTTTGACTCCGTCCGAGCTGAGAGCGGAATTCATCCGGCTCGGTTGGCGTCGAGTGGTCGCCTTCCAGACACGGAACCCGATGCATCGGGCCCATCAGGAGCTGACCCTGCGAGCCGCAAAACAGGTTGAGGCCAATCTTCTGATTCATCCCTCCATAGGCATGACCAAGCCTGGTGACGTGGAATACTACGTCAGGGTAAGGTGTTACCAGGCTATCCTTGCAAGATACCCGAAAGCCACGGTCAAGCTCGCTCTGCTTCCCCTGGCCATGCGCTTGGGGGGGCCTCGCGAAGCTCTCTGGCACGCCATCGTCCGCAAGAATCATGGCTGCAGCCACATCATCGTAGGGCGAGACCATGCCGGCCCGGGGAAGAACTCAGCCGGTACGCCATTTTACGGGCCTTATGCCGCGCAGGAGTTATTCCGGGCCCATGAACACGAACTCGGCGTCAACATGGTCGCGTTTAACATGATGGTCTACCTCGAAGATCAAGATGCTTATTTCCCCGAGGACGAAGTCCCTCCTGGGGCGCGTGCGCTCGACCTTTCGGGAACTGAACTGAGGCGGCGCCTTGCAGAGGGGCGGGAAATCCCTGCATGGTTTACATTTCCTGAAGTGGCACGCGAGCTGCAACGCAGCTACCCTTCCCGGCACCGTCAGGGATTTACACTCTTCTTCACCGGGCTTTCTGGAGCAGGAAAATCCACTATTGCGAATGTCCTGAGAGTCAAATTCCTGGAGATGGGCGGCCGGCCGGTGACCTTGCTCGATGGCGACATCGTCCGGAAGCATCTGTCGTCC
This sequence comes from Acidobacteriota bacterium, assembly GCA_003224665.1. Lineage (GTDB taxonomy): Bacteria > Acidobacteriota > Terriglobia > UBA7540 > UBA7540 > QHZM01. Next base: position 20,009 of record QHZM01000006.1, on the reverse strand, counting down.
GAGCTCGGCTTTTCGCGTGAGCACCGTGACATTAACATCCGGCGTATCGGCTTTGTGGCGTCCGAGATTTCGAAAAACGGCGGGATCGCCATCTGCGCTCCGATTGCCCCTTACGATCAGATCCGTAAAGAAGTGCGGGCGATGGTCCAAGCGCACGGAAGATTCGTGTTGGTCCACGTTGCGACGCCTCTGGCGGTTTGCGAGTCGCGAGATCGCAAGGAGCGGCAGGGGTTCATCGGAGTAAACGAACGGGATGTCGAGTCCTCGTCCTCGCATGTGACGGGCGGTTAAATTGAGCGGTGTCCCTCGCCCTCGGGAAAGGGGGCACACTGCCATAAACAATCCATGTCTCTATTGATCCTGAAAATTACTGTCGGGATGTTCGTAGGAACTTTCGTGGGTCAGGCCGGATTGGGCGGTGGCGTACTTTTACTTCCTATCTTGATCTTTTTTCTCCGCGTGCACGCCACGATTGCCGTAGGCTCGGGCAGCGTCATCTTTGTGCTTCTCCTGCTGTTCGTGCCATCTGCCCCGGCCACTCTGGTAGGCACGGATATCATGCACGCTTTTGCGCTCGCCGGCTTCACGGGCCTTCTCCACCTTCGGTTAGGCACAGTGGACCCCGATTTAGTATTTCCCTTGTTCACCGGTTCTGTACCCGGGTCATTGGTGGTCGTCCGACTGGGCACGGCGTTGCCGAGCTATTGGGTGAAGCGAGTCCTTGGCGTCGTCTTGTTTGCCACCGGAGCAAGGATGCTGTGGGTCTAGGAGGGACCTCGTTTCCGAATGGATAACGGGTCTGGGCCGGAAACTCTGAAGCGAATTCGAGAAGCATTGGACTCAGCCAGCAAGGCTCTCGTTCCCTTTCTTGCCGGGTCCCTGGAAGCCAAACCCAAGTCCTCGGGGTACGGGCCCGTTACCGAAGCCGATCGGACAGTGGACCGGGTGCTCAGGGAAGTCCTTCTTCGGGAAGGAGAAGGCTGGCTTTCGGAAGAAAGAGTGGACGATTTCAGACGTTTGGAAAAGAGTCGGGTTTGGGTGGTTGATCCTCTCGACGGAACGATGGAATTTCTCGCTGGAGTCCCCGAGTGGTGCGTGTCCGTGGCGATGGTGGAAAATGGGCGGCCGGTGGCGGGGGGCGTTTGCAATCCTGTTACGGGGGAGCTTTTCCTCGGCTCGGTCTCTGAGGGAGTGACGTACAACGATAGACCCGTTCAGGCCACGAAGAGGGAGTGCTTGAACGGAGCCGTCATCCTGGCCAGTCGCAGCGAGTTCAAACGAGGAGAGTGGGAGCGTTTTGGAAAGGCTCCTTTCGTCATCCGGCCGATGGGCTCGGTTGCCTACAAGCTGGCACTTGTCGCCGCGGGCATGGCCGATGCGACTTGGACACTTTCTCCCAAAAACGAATGGGACATTGCCGCGGGCGTCGCCTTGGTCGAAGCGGCAGGTGGTTTTGCTCAAGGCCTGGAAGGTCTCTCCCTTTCATTTAACAACAAGTCTGTTCTCGTTTCCGGCCTTCTGGCCGGCGGGCTGGCCATGCGCCCTGAACTCACGGCTTTCCTCGGGAGGCACGCGTCGTTAAAGTCGGCGTAACCTGGGGATTGCCATCGAACCAGCAGCCCGCCTGGGCGCTTTTCGGGGGCGTGCTCGCTGGCTTTTCTCCGCCGTCGCGGTCCGATGGAAAAACGCCTCCCTTTTTTCCTCCGCGGGCTGGAAGGGTCGGACTGGCTTAACGAAGAAAGAGGTCGAAGATTGATGGAGAGTCGTACGGCCGAGCAATCATCCGGGCGCGTGCGTATCGCAATTATTGCTCCGTCGCTGAAATGGGTCGGAGGGCAGTCGGTTCAAGCCGACCTGCTTGTTCGCCACTGGCAGAACGACCCGGCGGTTGAGGCCCGTTTCGTACCCATTGACCCGACTCTCCCGCGTTGGCTCGTGTGGACCGGAAGCATCCCTTACCTCCGGACAGTGCTGCGGATGCCTTTTTATCTCATGGCCCTTTGGCGCGCATTGGGGGAGGTTGAAATCGCGCACATCTTTTCGGCTTCTTATTGGTCATTCATGCTGGCCGTCTTCCCGGCCTGGTTGGTCGCTCGGCTCAGGAAACGGAAGACCGTGATCAACTATCACAGTGCAGAGGCCCGTGACCATCTTCGCCGTTGGCGATCGGCTCGCGCGGTTCTGCGGCGGGCTGACCAAATTGTTGTTCCATCGCGGTACCTCGTTGAGGTGTTCGGTGAGTTCGGCATCGAGTCGCGGGCCTTGCCGAACTTTATCGACGTGGACCGGTTTTCTTACCGCCCCCGGCGCCCATTGCGGCCGCGGCTAGTTTGTACGCGCGGGTTTGAGCCCTACTACAGTGTCGATGTTGTCGTGCGTGCCTATGCGGAGGTCAAGAAGAAGTTTTCCAGCGCGCGTTTGGTCTTGGTGGGAAAGGGATCACGGGAGGCGGAGATACGGGCCCTCGTGCGAGATTTAGAGCTGGCTGACGTCGAGTTCGCGGGTGTTTCCTCGCGGGAGACGATTGCGTCCGCTTACGCTCAGGCCGACATCTTCGTCAATGCGTCCTGGCTGGACAACATGCCTGTTTCGATCCTGGAAGCCTTCGCTTCCGGGACGCCGGTCGCCAGTACAGCGGCGGAGGGGATTCGACACCTGGGAGCCGGAACTCGCCTTGAGGCTGGCGCAAAACGCCTATCACGAGTGCTCGCACTATTGCTGGTCGGCCGTCCGCGGGCAGTGGTTGCAGGTTTATCAGTCCACGCTGAGGTCCTTGGCCCGGGAGCCCGCGCGCAGAGCCTTGAAGCGGGATCGGGATTCGCCGGACGTGGCTGCGGGTGGCGAACGAACCGTTAAGGGGAACCTGTTCGACTAGAATTCTTCTTCGCAGTTCTTGCGAGGACCATTTCGAGGCGGGCGGCTGCAGACGCCCAGCTATACTTTTCCTCCACCAAGCTCCTGGCTGCTTTGCCTAATTTTTCTCGTGCTGCGGGATTCGCAAGAAGCGCCGAAACGGCCTCCGCGAACTCTGCCGGGTCGTCTGTCAGAATGATGTCCTTGCCATGTTCGACCGGCAGGCCTTCCGCGCCGACGGAAGTTGCGACGACCGCTTTACCCATCGCCATCGCTTCAAAAATCTTCAACCGCGTACCGCCTCCGATTCGAAGGGGCACAACATAGACCGAGGCGTCGCGGACGTAGGCGCGAATGTCCTCAACTCCGCCGGTGACGTCCACGTGATCGTTCCTGCCCGCGAGAGCCATCAGCCGGCTCGACGGACGGCGGCCCACGACCCGCAGCGTCGCGTCCGGAATTCGGCGTTGAATGTGCGGCAAAATCGCCTCGACAAAGTAGAGCACGGCGTCTTCGTTAGGCAGCCAATCCATTGAACCCGTAAAAACCAAAGTATTGGGACGCTCTCGAACCCGCTGGAGGCGGAAAAAATCCGCGTCGACACCCGTCGGGATGACGGTGATCTTCGAGGGGGCGATGAAACGCGCGAAATAATCCCGGTCGGTTTCGGAGACCGTCAAGACGTGATCGGCGCGTTCGAGGTAGTGGCTCTCGACCCGTTTCATGGTGCGGTATTCCCGCCAGTATACGGATTTCCAGATGGGATTCCGGGCGCATTGATAATGCCGCTGCCAGATTATCGCTTCGACGTTGTGAGTGAAGAGGACTTTGGGGACAGGCGCGTCCCAGGGGATGATGCCTGCCGGAACGAGAAAATCACACACGATGGTTTCATAAGTCTCGGACATCACGAGCTTGCGCAGTGCGTCCGCCAGACCGGGACGGTAGTATTTCGCCATCGCATAGGGGTATGGACCGAAGAGGTTCCAGAAATAGTTCAGGTAGTCGCCGAAACTCCCCGGGCCGGGAATCTGAAGCGGCAGGCACACGACGCGGCTGAAAACCCGCTCCAGTTCGTGATGGCGGTCATCGGGGTGAGCGGGGTAGAAGGTGAACAACGTGACTTCGTGCTTGTTCGCGAGCTCTTTCAGGAGGTGGTAACTTCGAATCTTCCCTCCTGTATCGAGGGGAATGAGGCCCCCAGCTTTAACCCACAGGATCTTCATACTTGTATTTCACCTGCCAGCGGACTCACGCGTCGGTTTCACCCTTGTGCGGCGGAATATGGCGCAGCCCGCTGATTCTTGCCCGTTGGCCTGTCGCGCCTGAAATCGGGTTCCAAAGTGACGGTGGGCGGCGCTAAGGTTTCCGGACCGGGTCACTTTCGCCGGATTGGGAAGCAGCAGTCTTCAGGCGAGGCTGGAAGTGTGCATCACCCGATGACTCAGACCCTTGATCCCGAGAGGGCTTCCTGATCAACTTCGATCGCACGACGGAAGTAAAGAGCTCTCGGGTAAACCGGTTGTGGAGTCGCCTTACCGCCCGAATGGGAACGGCCTCGAACTTCTCGAATTGGAAAGGACTCGCCTTGATTAATTTCTCGAAACTGCGAACGGTCATCCCGTTGAGGCCTCCCTCGACTTCGGAGAATCGTGTCGCGCCGTCAGTATTCAATTGCGAGTCGGCCTCTCATAGCCGCACGCAGGATCGATTCGGCAAGAGTTCGGCAACCGACTTGCATGGAACCGTATGTTTAACATTTAACAGATCCTCCTGGAAAATCTGAGTTCGCGGTCCTTGGATGCAGCACAAAGTTGCTCGACCAATAGCTCGGGAGGATTCGAAAAAGTTTAACCACACACACCCACGCGCTGTCTTTCCTTGGCCACTCGCGGGCCTGCGCTGGCGCATACGAGGGGCTCCTCACCTAGTCGCTTCGATTCGCGAAAACTGGTTGCTGCAAACAAAGTGCCACTATTTTATCATCGCCCTGTCCCTTCGAAGAATTCCCGAAGGGGTGAAAGAGATGCTTTCTCGCAGGATTGCGGTAATTCTTGCTATCGGGGTCGCATTCAATTGGTAGGTCAACACTTGGCCTTGTCTCCTCAAAGAGGGTGGCGAGAATACCTGGCGCGAATGGCCCATCCGAGTTGGGACGAGCTTCGCACACGCAGCGTCCAGGCGATCGTTAAGCGTTATGACGCGGCAGCCTATCGGCTGGGGGTCCAACGAAGCCACAAGCAAATCACGCCGGTTGAGGCTCAGGAAGGACGTTTTTTTTTCGCGCCGGAGGAACTCGCCCCCAGAATTGATTTGCTGCTCGAAAGATTTCCTGCCGAGGTCGATGAAATCGTTCGGCAAGCCGAACGCATCTGCCAGCATCGTTTTGACCTCCTGGGATATGAAAACCTGGACTACGGCCAGGAAATCGATTGGCATCTCGACATTCTGAATGGCAGGCGAGCGCCGCTTAAGCCTTGGTATAAAATCGGATTCCTCGACTTCAACGAAGTTGGGGACTCGAAGATAACGTGGGAACTGAACCGGCACCAGCATCTGGTGGTGCTGGCCAAGGCATATTGCCTCGCGCGCGAAGAACGCTTTGCTACGGAGTTGTTTCGCCAATGGTATCACTGGCAAGAAAAAAATCCCTACCCCTTGGGGATCAATTGGGCCAGCAGTCTGGAAGTCGCCTTTCGGAGCCTTTCGTGGCTTTGGGTGTGGCGCCTCCTGGGCGATTCGCCAGCCGTGCCGAAAAGCTTTCACTCTGACTTGTTGAACGCCTTAGCGCTGAACGGTCGGCACATCGAGTGGTTCCTGTCCACATATTTCTCCCCGAACACACACCTGCTAGGCGAAGCGGTGGGGCTATTCTTCATCGGAACCTTGTGCCCGCAACTCGCGGCCGGAGAGGGCTGGCGGGAGCTCGGCTGGAAGATCATTCTGCAAGAAGCGCAACGCCAGGTGCGCGCGGATGGTATGCACTTTGAGCAATCCCTCTATTACGACGTCTATGCGCTCGACTTCTTCCTCCACGCGCGAATCCTCGCTGCCTCGAACCGGACGGAGATACCTGAGTCGTTTGACCAAACCCTCAAACAAATGCTTGGTCTCCTCGCTGGCCTGGGGCAAACGGGGGCGGTGCCGAGCTTTGGCGATGATGATGGGGGCCGTGTGTTCGATCCCCGCCGCAACCGTCCCCGGCATCTGCTCGACCCTCTGGCCATCGGGGCCGTAATATTTAGCCGCGGCGACTTCAAGGATTCCGCGCCCGGTCCGACCGAGGAGGCGGTCTGGCTGTTGGGGCCGGACGGTTTGAAGCAGTTCGATCTGTTGAACCCCCCGCCTGTCCCTCTTCGCTCCGACCGGTTTGAGCCGAGCGGCATCTGTGTTATGGCCGGTTCGGAACCATCGCCTTCCCAACTGCTGATCGATGCGGGACCGCAGGGCGCAGGGGCCGCCGGTCATGGCCACGCCGATGCGCTGAGCGTTCAACTTTCGGTCGGCGGGCGAGAATGCCTGGTTGACTCCGGGACGTTTTCATATCTGTGGGACCGAAAGGAACGCAATCAATTTCGCGGTACGGGCGCTCACAATACTCTCCAGGTGGATGGTGCGGATCAGGCGGAAGCCACGGGGCCCTTTTCTTGGCAATCGTTGCCGAAGGTTCGTATCGAGAACTGGGTCGCCGGCGAATCTTTCGACCTGTTTCAGGGGAGCCACACAGGATATTGCCGGCTCCAAGAACCGGTGGTGCACCGTCGCTGGATTTTTAGTCTGAAATCGCGGGTTTGGATAGTGCGAGATCGGGCTGAAGGGAAGGGGAAACACGATCTTGCGGTTTCCTGGCACCTGGCCCCCGGATTTACTGCTGATTCCGTGGGCCCCAATTGTGAGGTCTTCCGCGACGAGGAGAACGCCGGGTTGGCATTCCTCCAGGTGCAAGGGAATGGATGGTTCAAGGAACTAAGCCGGGATCGTGTCTCCCGGTCTTATGGACAATCGGAATTTGCCCTCGTCGTGCGGTTCAGAGTGGAGTCTGTTATGCCCCGGGAGCTTGCCGTGATGGTGTTTCCTTTGGCAAAAGACCTCCGTGGATCGGAAACTTTAGGCGAACTTACGCAGCTCGGTGATGCCGCCGCCGACCCGCCTGTCCGCGGCTACTTGTACGCGGTGTCAGGAGAGAGCCATTACTTTTTTTTCGCGGCCGGAGGCCGGCGCTGGAGTCTGGGACCCTGGACGAGCGATGCACGATTTCTGTACTGCGGCATCGCTCCCGGCGGCGGACAACACTGGATATCCTGCGAGGCGAGCTACGTGGATATCGACGGGCGTCGTCTGCTCGAAATCGCACGTCCGCTCGCGCGTTACGAGTGGACAAATCGGGGAGGCTCGACGCGGATTTCGTCCTCTGACAATTCCTCCCTGGGACGTGTCTCCGAGGATGCAGCGAGTCATGCCCGTATGATTTTATCGGAGAGGGCGTGGGATAAACCAGGTGAGAGAACAGGTTAGGTCATGTGCGGCATTTGTGGAGTAATTAGCTTTGATAGCAAGCTTCCCGTCGAACGACGCTGGCTCGAGGCCATGGGCCAGCAGATTGTGCACCGGGGACCCGACGACGCGGGATTTTATCTGTCTGGAAACGTCGGTCTGGCAATCCGAAGATTGAGCATAATCGATTTGCGTACAGGACAACAGCCGATCAGCAATGAAGAAGGAACGGTCTGGCTGGTCTACAACGGGGAAATCTACAACCACGAGGAGCTGCGAGGGAATCTTGAGGAGCGCGGCCATCAATACCGCAGTCGGAGCGATACGGAAACGATCGTCCACCTTTACGAAGAATATGGGCGGGACTCCGTGCAGCATCTGCGGGGGATGTTTGCTTTCGCCCTCTGGGATGCGCGAAAACGCCGGCTTCTGGTTGCGCGAGACCGGCTGGGGATCAAGCCGCTCTATTACTGGCGGAACGGCGGGACTTTTCTGTTCGGTTCTGAGATTAAGGCTTTACTGGCATACCCTGGCGTCCGAGCAGAACTGAATCGGGCGGCTATATCCGAGTATCTTGCCTTCGGTTATCTTTCGGGGACTGAGACTCTTTTTGCGGGGGTCCACAAGCTCCCGCCCGGGCATACCCTGGAATTAGAGGAGGGCGGCGAGGTTCGAATCGAACCCTATTGGGACCTTCCCCTTCCGGCCGACAGTTCGACCCGCCACCCGAAAAGTTACTACATCAGAAGTTATCGCGGCCAGCTTGAAGAGGTGGTGGCAAGCCACCTCATGAGTGATGTGCCTTTGGGAGTTTTCCTCAGCGGGGGCATAGATTCCAGTGCGGTTGCGGCGCTGATGACCAAGATTCGACGCGGACCCATTGAAACGTTCTCCGTCGGATATGAGGAAGCCTGTGACAGCGAGCTCCCCTATGCCAAGGGAGTGGCCGCCCATCTCGGTTCGACCCATCATGAAGTTCGCGTAAGCCGCCAGGAATTTTTTAATGCCTTGCCGAAACTGGTCTGGCACGAAGATGAACCGATTGCGTGGCCTTCGAGCGTCGCGCTGTATTTCGTGGCTCGGCTTGCACGGCGCTACGTTACCGTCGTCTTGACGGGCGAGGGCAGCGACGAAACTTTAGCCGGATATTCTCGCTATCCGTGGACGCTCTGGAACACACGCGCGGACCGGTTGTATCGTCGGCTTTCCCCGCCGGGCCTGCGCCGTCGGGTGCGCCGGCTGGTGGCTGATTCGAGATTCTTGTCTGCCGGATTGCGGCGCAAGTTGCAACACACCTTTCTGGCTCGTGGCGGGAACTCCTGGGTTTCATTCTATTTTGACAATTTCTATTCGGCATTCTCGGAACCGGAGCAGATCAATCTGCTGGCCGACGAATTCCGCCCGGATCCTGGGACGGCCTATCGTAACGTGCTCGCATTCTGGGAGAAATCTTCCGGGGAACTGATCAGTCGCCTGCTCTATACCGATATCAAGACTTACTTGGTGGAATTGCTGATGAAGCAAGACAACATGAGCATGGCAGCCTCGATTGAAAGCCGCGTCCCGTTTCTGGATCACCGATTGGTGGAGTTCGCCGCCGGCATCCCGCCGCATTTTCAGACCCGTGGCCTGGCGGGGAAGTCCATCCTGAAGTCGGCCGTACGCGACCTGCTGCCGAAAGGGATCATTTACCGGCGGAAGATGGGCTTCCCCACACCGTGGCGGACCTGGCTGGCCGGAACTCAGTTGGATCTTATCGAGAGATTCTTACTCGAGCCTCGGAGCCTCGGGCGCGGAATCTTTAAGAAAGACGCCTTGCGACGCCTATTTTCCGAACACCGGACCCGCTTTCGAGATCACCACGACCGTGTTTGGAGGCTCCTGAATCTGGAAATTTGGCATCGCGTGTTTCTCGACGTGGAGTCAACGGACCAGGTTGCCGGGCGGTTGTCCCATCCTTCGGGGGCGCCAGTGCTGAGCTCAGATTGACTCGAATTGAGCTGCTGACGTGTCCGGTCGCGCAAAGCGCGCGATCCAATGTTTTCGTGCCAGGGGAAACTCAAGTGCCAGAGGGATTGTCAGTTGACTTGAATACGCGGGGCATGCCTATCGTTGACGGCGCCGTTCGCAAGCCCCAGGCGGGATGATCGACCCATGATGTCATGGAGGGAAATTCGAAGCAATTGTCGCTGGTTGCCGGCCTTCCTATGGCAGCGGCTGACGAGGCGCCAGGCTCGCCACGGGCCGGTCCATTTGATCATAGGCCTGGCCGATCATTTTGAGCCTGCCGTCATTCCGGGGGCGGGTCCTGCGCGAGCGAGCCACAATGAGCAGGAGCGGCGGATCGAGCGGTGGTGTCGCGATTATCCGAAGATTTTCGACCCCTGGCGCGACGCCGACGGGTTCCCTTTCCGCCATACTTACTTTTATCCAGCCGAACAATACGACAGAGTGCTGATCGAACGCCTCGCGGACCACTGCAAAGAAGGGTGGGGCGAAATTGAGGTTCACCTTCATCATGGGCTGGACGGGCCTGATACCGCCGAGAATACGAGGCGAGTCCTCCTCGAGTTCAGAGACCGGTTGGCAGGACAGGGATGCCTTTCCAGGCTGGATGGCGCGGGGCCGCCGCGGTATGCCTTTGTTCATGGGAATTGGGCTTTGGCAAATTCGGGTCGGGGACGCTATTGTGGAGTCGATAATGAGATGCAAATCCTTTCTGATACCGGGTGCTACGCAGACTTGACGCTCCCTTCGGCGCCGGACATCACTCAGGTAGGAAAGATCAATTCGATGTACGAATGCTCGCTTCCGCTCGATCAGCGGGCGCCTCATCGGCGAGGCCGCGACTTGCGTTGCGGGCGTGTGCCCCAGCTCTTTCCCGTAATCATCCAAGGGCCGCTCGCTCTGACGATCGTGCGGCGGAAGCAAGGCTGGCTCGCTCCGCACATCGAAAATGGCGAACTGACGAGAGACCAGCCGCCCACGCTCCGGCGAGTTCAGCTCTGGAAACAGGCAGCGGTTACGGTCCGCGGTCGTCCCCAATGGATCTTCATCAAGCTGCATGCTCACGGAATGGACCCCCGGGATGAGGCATGCTTGCTGGGTCCTCCCTCCCTCGAATTCGTCCGCCAATTAATCGAAGATTCTCGAGGCGGGCGGGATTATCACGTCCACTTTGTCACGGCACGTGAGATGATGAACATCGCCCTCGCCGCTTGCGACGGGCGTGACGGAACCCCCGTTGAATACCGGGACTATCGGCTTCGTCTGATCACTCCCCCGCGATGAAATGTCGAGGGCTTTCGTGAGGAATTTATACGTACTTGGCGCCCGTGAAAAGGTAAGGTTTCTCAAGGACGAGGAAGAGTGGCGCCTCTATGATCGGGCGTTGGTGGTCCGTGTGGATATTGAAACCAAGGCGTCCGAAGTCTGCGCCGAGCACATCACTCCTCTCGAAGCGCGCGCAAGTGGTAACTCGTCCGTAGTCTTCAAGTGCGGAACGCTGCAGGGCAACACGCTGTATGCCTGCACTTCGACGGAGGTTTTGATCTACGAGGTTCCCGAGTTTATACGGACCGGCTATATTTCTTTGCCCTGCTTTAACGACCTCCATCACGTGACGCCCACACCCGAAGGCCACCTGCTGGTGGCCAACACGGGTTTGGATATGGTCGTGGAGCTGACTCGGGATGGAAAGTTATGTCGCGAGTGGAACGTCCTGGGCGAGGACCCCTGGTCGCGCTTTTCCAAGAGTATCGATTACCGCAAAGTCGAAACCACCAAACCGCACCACTCTCATCCCAATTTCGTCTTTCAAATCGAAAACGAGATCTGGGTCACGAGATTTGATCAGAAGGATGCTGTGTGCCTGACGCATCCAGGCCAGCGGATTGAAATCGGCGTTCAAAAGCCGCACGACGGACACGTGATCGGAGACAGAATTTACTTTACGACCGTCGACGGAAATATTGTCGTCGTGGAAAAGAACACCCTCCGGACCGTCGAAGCGGTGGACCTGAAGACGATCGACAATCCGGAAAGGGCGCTGCTCGGCTGGTGCCGCGGCCTCCTGGTTCTGGATGAATCAAGGGTGTGGGTGGGGTTTACTCGGGTTCGCAAAACGAAGTTCAAAGAGAATCTCAATTGGGTGAGGCATGCCTTTAAGGAGGGAGAAAAACCGACCCATATCGCCCTTTACGACTTGTCCGCCCAAAAGTGCCTCGATGAGGTCAATTTGGAAAAAGTCGGAGTCAATGTTGTTTTCAGCATATTCCCCGCTCCGGAATCGCCGACGGAAGGGCGGCCGCGCATGGGAAAGAAAGGCCCTGATGCCGGATGATACTCGGGCGGAATCCTTCCCGGTCATCTATTCCGCCACCCGGCGGATTCGTGCAGGAACTGAGTAAAACGTGTCCACATTTTTATCCCCATCGCTTCTCTGGTAAAAAACAGCCACAGTAACCCGACGCCGTACACGAGTGCCCCCGGACCGAGCTGCAGCAGGAACTGGAAGTAGGTGCGCGCGTGAAACAGGTGCCGCATGGAGAGCAGCGCGACCGCAAAGGGGGTGCAGAGTGCCAGGGGCAGGAGATAAGCTTGCCTCAGGAAGGTCCCCAAGGGAATCTTCAGGATGCGGCACAGGTGGAGCGGCAGGAAAAAAATGCTCGTGCACGTCAAAGGGATCGCGGTGCCCAGAGCGACGCCGATGATGCCGAGGTAGCGCACCAGCACAATGCTGAGGACCAAGTTTGCCGCTCCCTCGACCAGCACGACGGCCGCGAGGATTCGATGGCGGCTGATCCCGAAGAGGATCTTAGTCGAAGTTGCCTGCGCGGAGTAAAGAGTTGTGGATAGGACCAAGATCAGCAGGATCGCATAGCTGGCGAGGTACTTCGGCCCAACCCAAATCTCAATCAGGGACCTGCCCAGGATGACGAGCGCCGCGCTAATCGGGAAAATACGGGTAATCGACCAGCTTCGACCCGATCGAAAAGAGCGTGATCGCCGAAGAAGAAAGGAACATGCCGATCACGAGTGCATCGGTCTGGAAGCGGAGCCTGGCGGCAACGATGATCATGAAGGTCGCTGCGCCGTAGCTGATGAGCTGGCGAAAACTTCTCCGGTCAACGAACCTCGCGCCGAACGGGAGGGGCAGACTTCGACGTACCATCAGGATGTGGGCGACGGAGCTGAGCAGGGGGAAGGAAACCGTAATAAGCGTGATGGTCACCAACCCGCCGCCGCGCTTCAGGGCCACGACAATGAGCCAGGCGCGAAGCAAGATCGAAATGATTTGTGTCAGGTTCAGCCAGTAGAACTTTTGAAGTCCCTCGAGAATGCCGGCGAACAAGCCGAGGGGAAAATTGAGAGCGATTGACGAACCGACGATCAGAAACAGGAGCGGGGCAGCGTTGAGAAAGGCCGGCGGGACGTGGAACAGCAGATCGATAACCCGGGATCCGATGGCCGTCACCACCAGGAGGGAAACCGCGAGCACGCTGTAGCTGAAAAAGCTTGTGTTAATGATACGCGCCAGCTGGTCGTCGTCGCCCGTCGTCGTCAGTTTTGATACGTAGCGGACAATTGTGGAGCGGATGCCGAGGTCGAAAAGGCTGTAATAACCGGTCAAGGAAAAGACCAGAATCCAAAGTCCGTAAGCCTCGTCGCCCAGCTTATGCAGGATGAAGGGAGCCAGAAAGAAACCGACGGCGACCGTGACGGCAAGCGCCAACCAACTGGACCCGACATTCTTGACGGCTTGAATCTTGAGGTTCACCGGCTGGTGCGGTGGGGCGCTCTCGCTCACTTCAGCTCCACGACAAACACGTCGGTGCGGTGCTGGGTCCTTGAGCCGTTCAGGAATCCGAGCGTGTTTTCCCAATCTGAAGTGAACATGTAAAACTTGCCGTCCTGCGAAACGTTGCCTCGCGGAGTGGACCAAAATCCATTGGCGGCGGTCGAACGATGATGGGCAAACCGCCAAACCTGCGATTGAGTCCCGTCCGTGCGGATACAGATCACTTCCCGGTCCCACGCCCTTTCAATCCGAGTAAAAGGCGGCACTTCGCGATAGGTGGAACCGCAAACAGGGAAGCTGTCGTTGGCATCGTCGTTGTTCCAAGACCAGTGCGAATCCAGGGTCCATTGGGTCGGGGTGAGCAGAGGATTGATGAGCTGGAAGCTTGCCTTGATGCTGGTCAAGGGCCTCATCACGACATTCATGTCGTCCAGCGTCCCCGGCTGATTGACCATGTGAGCATAGCCCAGGACTTTATGGCCACCGCAATACGGCGCAGCCCGCGAGGAACAAGTCGTTACGTTGAGCGTTGCGACCTGCCAGTAAGCCTCGACCCCCCCACCAGGGCCGGTAATTCGAACAAAATCGCCCCGCTTGGAGAGACGAGCGTTGTGGATAAGATACTTTTGCGGCGTCGTGGCCGCACCGGCCGGGCCCCAGTCTCCGCCAACTTGCCCAGTTTGGGTGTTATACCATCGACACCCTTGGGTTGAATCGAAAACCATGACCAACATGTGCTCGTCCTGAATTGGGCCGCCGGCGTACGTGGCGAATTGCTGGTCGTTGGAACTCACGGAGATGTCCCCCAGCGTCGTGACGCGCCCGAAGTGCGGTACACACCTCCTCGCATCGAAGACGGTCGAAGTTTTGCGCGTTGATAATCGGTAACGAGCGACCGCCGAATCCCCTGAGGCCGGGCTCCCGTAAATAACGTCAGGGTCAACGAAGCTGAACGACGCCCCCGGCCGGAGGGGCAGCCATCCCCCTCCCGATATCCGTACAAGCCATGAGTTTTTGGATTCCGGATCAAAGCCAAACAGAACAGCCCTTCCGCCCTCCGTCACGGCGTAAAACCTTGTCGCACTCTTGTTCCAGGTGTTCTGCTCCGATGAGGAATCCGTGGCGAATGAGACTCCGGGAAAACCGCCGCCCAGCTGAGTCCCGGTGTTCGCGTCGGTGACGCGGACGATGCGCGAACCGAAATCTGGATCGTCAAACACCGAACCGGCATCGCCGATTGAAAGCGGACTTTCCTTCCGCAAAACTCTGTCGCTGGGGGCACAATAAACAGGCGGACCACACTGGGCCGCCGATTCTTTGGATTGCCCGAAACTCGGACCGACAAGGGAGCCCAGAACTGCGGCGGCGCCCGCAAACCGAGCGAGCAGCTTCTGAGACCTCTTCATAAGTTTTCACCCCAAGTCCCAAGTATCAAACAACGCTCAGAACTGTTGGAAATTAGGCTGTTGCCGCGCGGCCATTATGGAAAGCTCCCCAGCGGCACGTCCTCGTCAATTATATGCTGGGATGATAGCCCGAGGCGTTTCCTTTATGCCCCTGATCAATGCAAGAATTCCGGGGATTCGGGGCTTAAGGGGGGTCGAGGGGACGAACAGGCCGGCTTCCGCTGAGCGGAGGGATGCGAGGCTTGCCGCAGCCTCGAGCTGCACCCGGCGGGCGCGGGGGGATTGTTTCCAGCCAGCCTTATTTTAGTTCGACGATGAATGCATCCGTGCGGCATTGACCCGACGTCGGGCAACCGGACGAGCCGGCTTCGGCGCCGAGCGCCCACTCCCAGTCCGAAGTGAACATGTAAAACCTGCCGTCCTGGGACACGTTGCCGCGAGGCGTGGCAAAGAAGTTCGAGCCCGGACCTGCGTTCTGGTTTGCGGTCCCCGAGGCCCGGTTATGAGCAAACCGCCAAACCTCGGATTGGACGCCGTCGGTCCGGATACAGATGACTTCCCGGTCCCACGCGCGGCCGATTTCGAGCACCGGGGTCACATTCCGGTAAGTCGAGCCACAAACCGGTACGCTGTCGTTGGGGTCGACGTTATTCCATGACCAGTGACCATCCAGCACAAATTCCGTCGGCGTCGGCAGAGGAACAATCAGTCCGGTCGAGGAATTAATGTTGGTCAAGGGCCTGATGGCGATGTTCATGGCGTCAATCGTTCCCGGTTGGTTGACCAGGTTGCTGTAACCGAGCACTTGGTGTCCGCCGCAATACGGTGCCGAGGCGCTGGAGCACACCGAGACGTTCAAAGTCGCAACATCCCAATAGGCCTCAACTGAGCCTCCGGGATTCACCAGGCGAACCCAATCGCCGGCCCTGGAGAGGCGAGCGTTGTGCATCGGAAAGGTCTGCGTTGTCGTCGCGGCTCCGGTCGGCACCCCCCATCCCCCAATCTGCCCGGTTTGGGTGTTGTACCAGCGGCAGCCGAGGGCCGTGTCGTACACCACGGCGAACATGTCGGTGTCCTGAATGGTCCCTCCCTCATAGGCCAAAAAGCGGGTATCCGTGGAATTGACGGAGATATCTCCCGTGTGAGTGCCGGGCTGCAGGCCGGTGACGCCGCATTGGGTCGTGTTAATGACGGTGGAGAGGGTGTTCGTCGCAAAATTGAATTTTAAAATGACGTTCTGCTGGGCCGTTCCGTAGATCAAATCGGGGTCCGAATAGCTGAAGGCCGCGCCGTTATTCAGGGGCAACCAGCCCGGCGGATTGGAGGAGATGTTAATCCGGGTCACCGCCATCGTGGCGGGATCAAAGGCAAAGGGTAATGTCCGTCCCGTGTCCATCTCGACGTAGAAGCGGGTGGAATTGGTATTCCAGGTGTTCTGCTCGGCTGAGGAAGTGGTTTCGAAGGAGTGGTTCGTGAAGTTGCTGCCGAAGGGTGTCCCGGTGTTCTGGTCAGTTACCCGCACCATCCGGGAGCTGAAAGCAGGATCGTTGACGACCGTGTTGACCGCTGGCGGCGACAAAGCGGACTCTAGCTGGCGGTTTCGGTCACTTCGACTGGTGTAAGTGGTCGGGGGCCCTCCTGTTCCGGGACTGAAGGTGAAGGCGGCGGGCAGACTCGACATCTGGCCATCCGGGTTCTTGACGGTGACGTCCACAACTGCGGCTGATTCGGCCGGCGTGGTGGCCAGAAGGAGTGAAGAGCTCGCGAAAGCGACGGACTTGGCGGCGACACTCCCGAATGACACTCCAGAGCCGCTCTGGAAGCCCGTGCCTGCAATATTCACGGCCGTTCCTCCAGCCGTGGACCCGGAGTTAGGCGACACACTGCTGACCTTCGGCGGGAGATTGTAGGTGAAGCCTCCCGATAAGGAGCCAGATTGACCGTTGGGGTTCGTCACCACCACGTTCGCTGTGCCAGCTGCGTGTGTAGGTGTAAGAGCTTGAAGTTGGGTGGCACTCACGAAGGTCACTTGGCTGGCGCTGGTTCCGCCAAAGGTCACTGTTGCCCCACTCTGGAAACTAAGACCTGAAATGGTCACCGTGGTCCCGCCTCCTACAGGACCCGAGTTGGGCGAGGCGCTGCTGATCGTCGGCATGGAAATGTAGGTGTAGCCACCCGTCAGCGAGGCACTCTGCCCGTCGGGATTGGCAACGACTACATTGACGGTGCCTGCCGCATGTGTTGGCGTCAAGACTTGTAACTTGGTTCCACTGGTGACCAAGACTGCGGTTGAAAGTGTTCCTCCGAACGCAACCTTCGCTCCAGTCTGGAAACTCGTTCCCGCAATAGTCACAGCCATTCCTCCAGCCGTGGGCCCGGAGTTAGGCGTGGCACTGCTGACCGTCGGCGGGGGATTGTAGGTAAATCCTGCGGGCAACCCAGCCGACTGGCTGTCACGATAGGTTACCACGACGTCGACTGCCCCTGCTGCATGGGCGGGGGTGACTGCTTGCAGTCGTGTGGCGTTCAGCGCAGTCACCCGACTGGCGTTAACTCCCCCGAAGGAGACTCCCGTAGCTTTTTGAAAACCACTACCTGAAATATTGACTACTGTTCCGCCTGTCAAAGGACCCGAATTCGGAGAAACCCCGACAAGGCTCCATGTTGCGCTGGAGATGATGGTTACTGTAAGTACGGTAAAGGCGGCAAAGGGTAAAGTTGCTGTAAACAATATCCGACGTGAGGCATGCAATCTGGCAAACCTCCTCTGAGAGATTCGACACGCTTAAGCACGCGGGCAGGTTTGGGGCGGAGGGGCAGCTATTGGATCGGCTTGCACGTTGGGGAATTCATCCCCGCTCTCTGCCGAGTACTCGGGCGTGTTTCGTGCGCGTGATGGAAAGGCGGGCAAGTTGAATTGAAACGCGTGTGCCGTATCACTTTCGACCGCTTGAGAAAGCGATAAAACGGATTTCATGCGGCCCGCCTTTCTTTCCATCCCAGGTTAGGGCCAGGCAGAAGGAGCAAACAATTGGCTACATGGCTAATTCGGGATAGAACTGAGACTAGCTTTCAGAACAGGTGTAAACCTGTACAAAGGAGCATCTAAATTCGGTGGGAAAGTGATTCTTCTAGTCTTAAGTGCAAGTGGGTGATTCCCGGAAATGAACCTAATTGCGAACCCCATTAACCTGCTCGTTGGTTTCGAAAGCGGTGAGGAAGTACGGCTTTTGTAGAAAGAATGCCGACAAAATCTTGATGAACAGTCCTGCGGATGAAGTGTCCTTTTCCCTGAATCCTTCCGCCATGTGGGCTGCGTTCGTTTGTCCGGAGTCGGTCCTGGACCTGGGCTGGACCGGTTAGGGCGCGCGATCTAACAAGTTTTTGATCGTCTGAAACGAGTGGGTGATGACGCGGTTTCTCTGAACCGCGTAACCTGCTCTCCCAGTGGCTCAAAAAATGGTGGGCCGCTCACGTAGGGGCACCGAAGAAGGCAGAAGTTTCCTTACTATGGGTACGTAAAACGGGGCAAGGTCTACGAGTTCAGGAATTGAATAATCAGTCGAGGCACCGATGCCCGCCATGTCAAAGTGTAACGGGAGGGTGCAAGAACTACCCTTCAAAAGTATCTCCGGGGATTACTACCGACCCCCAATTCCCTCCTAACTTATTGATAATAAATGCCATTATCGCAGCAGCGTCTGATAATCCCTTTGGCGATTAGCGTGCGGCGCTAAATGACTGATGGACAAGATGTGGCATTTCTGCGCCTAGCCCTTGGTGCTCTGCGGGCAGACCGCGAACACGCCCCTCTACGATTTGAACGCTGAGCGGCCCCTGAACAGGGTAACTCGCTTTGGAGTTCACCTCTGAGGGCCAGCGCACATCGCGTAAATAGCGGTTGGTGAGAAGACGTTAATGAGGACACTTAACTTGGTTGCTTCGTGCTACTACTTCGCGGCAGCCGCTTGGGGCGCACCGGCCTGGACGGCCAAGGCGGAACGCGTACATGGAAACCTTCAACGGGTAGCTGGGGGAGGAATGATTGAACACGCGCTGGCTTCGCAGCCCGGCTGTCGCCCACAACAAGAATGGGATTTGGAGTAGGCAGTAAGACGAGCGGCGGCGACACCATTTGCTGGGCCATCAAACGTCGGCGGAATTTGCCGCCGCGCGGAGTTCGCCTCGCGCCTTTGCGGGGCCCGGAAGTACACACTTTTCCTTGCAAGTGGCAACAGTAATGGGGTAGGTCACCGCCCCTTTCGAACCAGAGAAACTCCTCAGAACCTGCGCAGGCCTGTCCATGGGGCAACTACAGAAAAATTCGAGAAACCGAAGATCCGTAATGCGGATCAATACTATCGCAAAAGTGCATCAAAGCAAGACCGCAGCTCCGCTCGGGACGGTATGTCTTCTTTATACCCACCCTTTAGTCCTGGAGGATTACCAAAAGCTGTTGTCTGCCTCGGGCTTTCGTATAGAAGCGCGACAGCTTGACACTTCGCTGGCCTTTGATCTTGAAAAGCTGGACCTGCCAGTTGTCCAGGTTTTCATTGTGGATACTCTGGCCATCACCGAGGCGATTCAGCTTCTGGTCGCAGAAATCCGAGCTGGCTTTCCGAAGTCTCGACAAATTGTGGTAGGTGCGAAGCTAAGCGCGGAATCGGCATTTCCGCTCTTTAGAATCGGCGTTACAGGTTTGCTGACCCATGACCAGGCGCATCGCTACATTTCCCGTGCCGTGTCCAGAGTTGCCGAGGGCGGCTGCTGGGCACCGCGCAACTTGCTCGCCAGCTACTTGGGCGCGATTGCGAACAAACAATTGGTCAAAACAGTCCCCAACATTACCCATCGCGAACGGACGGTTCTCGAACTACTCAAATTAAACCGATCGAATCGTGAGATTGCCTACGACCTGAAAATCTCAGAAAGTACGGCGAAGTTCTACGTTTCCAAGCTTCTGGCCAAGTTCAAGGTTCAAAGCCGCACGGATCTCATCATGTTGTTTAGTAACTTGCCGTAGAAACGCACGTTGGCACAGTTGAGCTCCGCAGAACATCCTCCCGGTGGATGGTCAGAGCCCAAATCGCCATCCGAAAGGGCATAAGGGGCGGTGATAAAGTGTTGGTTAGTCTGAGGGACGGGGATAGGACGAATGCAGACTTAGCTTCAGGTGCTGGCGGCTTTCGCCTCGGGCTCATCCTTGAGCACTGGCCGGATCAGCCCGCGGAGCCCAGGCGTATTCGCATGCCCATGCAAAGTGACTGCATGGCTGAGCTGAGCGGAGGGATGCGAGGCTTGCCGCAGCCTCAAGCTGCACCCGGCGGGCGCGGGGGGATTGTTTCCAGCCAGCCTTATTTTAGTTCGACGATGAATGCATCCGTGCGGCATTGACCCGACGTCGGGCAACCGGACGAGCCGGCTTCGGCGCCGAGCGCCCACTCCCAGTCCGAAGT
>QHZM01000059.1 GCA_003224665.1 Acidobacteriota bacterium | reverse complement strand
CGCCCGCCGCAAGTTCTTGAAATCCGAGTCCACTGAACTCGCCCACATCGCCACGCTCATCACTCACTACGCTTTGGCTCATCCCGAAAAGAGTGTTCGCCTGGCCTCGCGCACGAACGAGGTGTTGAACGTTTCGCCCGTCTCGGAGCTGCGCGAAAGGATTTACCAGGTCATGGGCGCGCAATTGCTCGAGCAACTGCTCGAGATCGCGCCCGTCGAGCGCCGCATGGTCGCGCCCGCTCCTTCGGAAGAGGGCGCGGAGGACTCGCCTGGTGCTCCCCTCGTCCGGCTGGCAGGCTTCGTTTCCCGCCCCGAAGTGCAGAAACTCAACCGCAACCAGATTTACTTTTTCGTGAATCGCAGGCTCGTCCGCGCCCGCCTCATGCTCCACGCGATTTCTGAAGCCTATCGGAATATTCTTCCGGCGGGCGTGTACCCGGTGGCGCTGATTTTTCTCGAGCTGTCGCCCGCCGAGGTGGACGTCAACGTCCATCCCTCGAAGACGGAGGTCCGTTTCCGGCACACGAGCTTCATCCACGACCTGGTGCGCGACTCGATCCGCCAGACCCTCATTGCGGCTCGGCCTGTACCGGCTTTCCCGCTGCCCCATCAACGGTCGGCACGGCCTCCCGACGAGGTTGAAACTGAGTTCAGGGAAAAGAGGGAGGAAGAGGCACCGCTTGCGAGCATCTCCGAGGTATCGGCGGGTAGTCCCTCGGTGGCGGCGACCGCCGCTCCATATTATCGTCTCACCGCGCCGTGCCCCGAGCCTCAGACAGGGTCTCTCGCTTTAGACGGCGAGGTTCCCGGACTCGCGGCGGACGGCCTTGAGCGTTTGCCCCAGGGCACCGGTGGCCCGGCCGGCTTTCTTGCCGCCGCACACCCGATCGCGACGCCCGAGGGCTGCGGCACGGAGGTCCGCGACTCTTCTTCGGCCCCTCGAGCCGGCGAGTTCCCGAGCGACCTCCAGCCCCTGGGACAGATCCAGGAGAGTTTTATCGTGGCCACGAACGCCGATGGGCTCTGGATTATCGACCAGCACGTGGCCCACGAAAGGGTCCTGTTCGAGCGGCACCTGCGCCTGCGCCGCGAAAAGAAGGTTGAAGTCCAGAGGCTCCTGTTGCCGATCATTGTCGAACTCAAGCCGGACCAGCAGGCCGTCTTCCAGGAGCTGGCGGACGAACTGGCCATGAACGGATTCGAGGTCGAGCCCTTCGGGCAGCGCACCGTGGCCGTCAAGGCGGCGCCTGCCGAAGTCTCGTCGGACCACGTGGAGCGGCTTCTCCTCGAAATCCTTGACGGTGTGGGGCGAGAGGCCCGGGTGCTGTCCCTTGACCTGCTGCGCGGAAAAATTGCCGCTTCGATTTCCTGCCATGCGGCGATCAAAGTCAACATGTCACTCGACCGGGACAAAATGAAATGGCTGATAAGGGAACTGGGGAGGACCGAATGCCCGATGACCTGCCCGCACGGTCGCCCCATCATGCTCCGTTACGGAATGAGGGAGATCCAAAAAGCCTTCAAACGAACTTAGCCGGGGAGGCATGCTCCAGAAGAGTCCGGACGATGAGACGGGGCGGCGGGCGAGGGTGCCTGGAAAATTGAACGTCCCTCCTTGCGGGTTTTGGTCGTCAAGCCCCGGGCAGGGCCTCATGCCAAGAACTTGCCGGCCTTTATGACGCGACCGCTTGTGATTGCCATCGACGGCCCTGCGGGGTCAGGGAAGAGCACGGTAGCGCAGAAACTCGCGGAGCGGCTCGGCCTGACCTATGTGGACAGCGGCGCGACTTACCGGGCCGCGGCTCTGAAAGCGCTCGAGTCGGGCATTCGTTCCGATGACGAGAAGTCGGTTATTGAAGTCATTGCCTCCGCGGATATTCAATTCAGTACGGATGGTTCCCGCGCCCGGGTGCTCTTGGACGGCCGGGACGTCAGCCGGCAGATTCGCACGCCCGAAGTGACCTTCGCCGCCGCAAAAGTCTCCCGCCTGCCGGAGGTCAGGGAAAAGCTCATCGCCCTTCAGCGGAGTTTTGCCCGCGGTCGCGGCGTTGTGATGGAAGGGCGGGATATCGGAACGGTGGTCTTTCCGGACTCGCCGCTGAAAATTTTCCTCCGGGCCGACCCGGAAGAACGAGCGCGGCGGAGGCTGAATCAGGAGAAGCAGGAGGGCAGGGAGGCCACTCTGGAGCAGACCGCTTATGAAATCGGCCGGCGGGACCAGTTGGACGCGGAGAGAAAAATTTCGCCGCTCACACCCGCTCCGGATGCCTGCACGATTGACTCCTCGCGCCTGACGGCCGACCAGGTGGTCGAGCGCATCCTGGAAATTGCCGGGGAGCGGAAACTGCTCTCGGCTGGAAACTAGGGAATCGAAATGGGCGGTCCCGGGTTTGGAGTTGGGGCTCGGGAGATCTTATTGGCCTGCCGCCCGCCGGGTTAACCCTCAACGGCTGCCGTTGCTCATGGAAGAAAGGAATTCAGAGTTGCTCTTGGTCTTCGAGAGCTTGTCGATGATCAATTCCATGCTTTCAACCGGCGAGAGCGGGTTCAGGACTTTGCGCAGGACCCAGATGCGGTTGAGCTCGTCCCGCGGCACCAGCAGTTCTTCCTTCCGGGTGCCGGACTTATTGAGGTCGATGGCCGGAAAGACTCGCTTGTCAACCAGCTTGCGATCGAGATTGACTTCCAAGTTGCCCGTGCCCTTGAATTCCTCAAAGATCACGTCGTCCATGCGGCTCCCGGTGTCAATCAACGCGGTAGCGATGATGGTCAAGCTGCCGCCTTCCTCGATGTTCCGTGCCGCGCCGAAAAACCGCTTCGGGCGCTGAAGGGCGTTGGAATCGACGCCGCCGGAGAGCACCTTCCCTGAGGGCGGGACCACCGTATTGTAGGCGCGCGCCAGCCGGGTAATCGAATCAAGCAGGATCACGACGTCGCGCTTGTGCTCGACGAGGCGCTTGGCTTTTTCGAGGACCATCTCGGCCACCTGGACGTGGCGTGCCGCAGGCTCGTCGAACGTCGAGCTGATGACTTCGCCCTTCACCGTCCGCTGCATATCCGTCACTTCTTCGGGCCGCTCGTCGATGAGCAGGACGATCAGCGTAATCTCCGGGTGGTTCGTGGTGACGGAATTGGCGATCGTCTGGAGCAGCATCGTCTTGCCGGTCCGGGGGGGCGACACGATGAGGCCGCGCTGCCCCTTGCCGATGGGGGTGAGCAGGTCGAGGACGCGGCCCGAGATGTTGTCCTTGACCGTCTCAAGGCGGATCCGCTCCGTCGGGTAGAGCGGGGTCAGGTTGTCGAAGAAGATCTTGTTGCGAGACTCGTCAGGCGGCTCGAAATTAATCGCCTCGACTTTGATCAGCGCGAAGTAACGCTCGCCCTCTTTGGGGGGTCGGATCTGCCCGGAGATCGTGTCACCGGTCCGCAGGTCGAACTTTCGGATCTGGGACGGGGAGACATAAATATCGTCGGGCCCGGGCAGGTAGTTGTAGTCCGGAGCGCGCAGGAACCCGAAACCGTCCGGGAGGCACTCCAGGACGCCTTCGGAGAAGATGAGCCCGTTCTTTTCTGTTTGCGCCTGGAGGATCTTGAAGATTAGCTCCTGCTTGCGCATCGCGCTGGCGCCCGGGACGGAGAGCTCCTTCGCCACCTGCGTCAAGGTGGCGATATTCATCTCTTTCAGCTTGGCAATATCGAGGACTTCGCTCTCCTTGAGTTCCTCGATCTTTGCGTCTTGGATTTCTTCTTGTCTTTCTTCTTGTTGTTTTTTCGTAGGCATACCTTATCTCTCTGCAGATATATCGAGGCTGGACTCGCTCGGGGGTCCAACCGGTGATTTACTCGGGTTCCACCGTCTCGTCGTTCGTCAGGCTAATCGACGGACGCGATCGGGGGTTCAAAACGGCCAGACGGCAGTGAAGGAAGCGGTGAAAACTTTGTTCGTGGTTCCTCGGTCACTCAAAAGCAGTTCTTAGGGTTAGAAAATCTCAGCTGGTGAAGTCGGTAGCAAGCTTGGTACCACAAGCTTGGATGCGCGCACCGGACAGGAGGTTTCACGATCATCCGTGGGTCTCAGTTTGTCAGCGAGCCGCGGTCGGCATCGTGCGATGGCGAATCCAGGACGGTCGGAGACTCCGGTTCGGAGGCCAGTACGGGACGCCGCTCGAGCTTCCGCTCGAGCGCCAGGTCGAGCACCTCGTCCATGGTATCCACGGACCGGATCGCCAGCTCTTCCTGGATGTTCGCCGGGATTTCGGACAAATCTTTCTCGTTGTCCCTGGGCAGGATCACCGTCCGGGTCCCTGCGCGATGAGCGGCCAGGAGTTTCTCCTTCACGCCGCCGATGGGCAGTATCTTTCCGCGCAAGGTGATCTCGCCGGTCATGGCGACGTGGCGGTTGACCGGGATCTTCGTGAGCGCGCTCACCACGGCGGTAGCGAGCGTAATGCCCGCGGAAGGGCCGTCCTTGGGGATCGAGCCCTCCGGGATGTGGATGTGGATGTCGAGGTGCCGGTAGAAGTCCGGGTCGAGTCCCCAGCGCGACGCCCGCGACCGGACATAGCTCATGGCGGCCTGGGCTGACTCCTGCATCACGTCGCCGAGCTTGCCGGTCAGGAGGAGCTTGCCCCTGCCCTGCATGAGGGTGGATTCGATATTGAGAATCTGCCCGCCGACCTCCGTCCAGGCCAGGCCCACGGCGAGCCCGACTTCGTTCTTTTCCTCCGCCTTGGTGTCCCGGAACTTGATAACCCCCAGATATTCCTGAAGGTCTTCGGGACGAAGGGCCAGGGAAACCGACTGGCCGTCCTTGATCACCTTGCGCGCGACCTTGCGGCAGATATTGGCGATCTCGCGCTCGAGGTTGCGCACGCCGGCTTCGCGCGTGTAACCGCGGATGATGCCGAGGATGGCATCGTCCGCGTACGTCACCTGCTCCGACTTGAGCCCGGTGGCCTCGCGCTGTTTGCGGACCAGGAAGCGTTTGGCGATTTCGAGTTTCTCAGGCTCCGTGTAGCCGGAGAGCCGGAGGATCTCCATGCGGTCCTGGAGCGCCTGGGGGATGGTGTGGATCACGTTGGCCGTGGTGATGAAGAAGACCTTGGAGAGGTCGTACTCGACGTCCAGGTAGTGGTCCATGAACATGTGGTTCTGCTCGGGATCGAGGACTTCGAGCAGGGCGGCTGAAGGGTCGCCGCGGAAGTCCATGCTCATCTTGTCCACTTCGTCGAGCAGGAAGACGGGGTTGATCGTTCCCGCTTTCTTCATCATCTGGATAATTTGTCCGGGCAGGGCGCCGATGTAAGTGCGGCGGTGGCCGCGGATTTCCGCCTCATCCCGCACCCCTCCGAGCGAGAGGCGCACGAATTTGCGGCCTGTGGCTCGAGCGATCGACCGCCCGAGCGAAGTCTTGCCGACGCCCGGGGGGCCGACGAAGCAGAGAATGGAACCCTTCGGGTTTTTCACGAGTTGCCGGACCGCCAAAAACTCCAGGATGCGCTCCTTGATCTTCTCAAGCCCGTAGTGGTCGTCTTCGAGGATCTTTTCAGCGCGGCCGGAGTCCCGGATTTCCTTCGACTTCTTCTTCCACGGCACGGCGAGGAGCCAGTCGAGGTAGTTCCGCGACACGGTGGACTCCGCCGACATCGGCGGCATCATCTCCAGGCGTTTCAGCTCGGCCAGGGCCTTGTCGAAAGCGTCCTTGGTCATGCCGGCTTCTTCGATTTTTTTCTTCAGCTCGTCGATTTCGCTCTTTTCGTTCCGACCCAGCTCTTTCTGAATGGCCTTGATTTTTTCGTTGAGGTAATACTCGCGCTGGGCGCGCTCCATCTGCCGCTTCACGCGACCCTGGATGGTCCGGTCAACGTTCAGCTTTTCGATTTCAATGTCGAGGATGTCGGCGAGGCGGGTCAGCCGGTCCACCGGGTCAAAAATCTCAAGCAGCTCCTGCTTTTNNNGACGTGACTCGCTGGACGAGCTGCTCCAGGCTGGGAGTGCTGACCGTGCGGTAAGCCACCGTCTTTACGGTGACGCGGAAGAAACCTTCCTCATTCGAGATTTTCTGGATTTTCCCGCGCTCCAGGCCCTCCACCAGCACTTTGATATTTCCGTCCGGCAGTTTGAGGCTCTGGACGATATTGGAGATGGTTCCCACCTGGTAAATCTCGTTGGGCTTAGGGTCGTCCACGGAGGCGTCGTGCTGGGCGGCGAGGAAGATTTTCTTGTCTCCCGCCAGCGCCTCTTCGAGGGCGCGGATCGAGCTCTCCCGCCCGACCACGAACGGAGTCATGAAGTATGGGAACATGACCACGTCCCGGATGGGCATCATGGGCAGCAAGCGCGCGTCGGTCTTTTCACGGCCAGAGAACATAGGGAGATCCATTAACCTGCCTTTTCCAGGAGCGTGGCCTTGAAGTTGATTTCGTGGTTCCTCACCATTTCTTCCGTCACGACGAATTCCCGGAGTTTGCGCTGGCTGGGGAGGTGGTACATGAGGTCGAGCATCAGGTCTTCCAGGATCATCCGCAGTCCACGCGCGCCCACCTTCCGCTCGAGTGCCTGAGCGGCGATGGTCTTGAGCGCCTCGTCCGTAAACTTCAGCTTGACGTTCTCAAACTCGAAAAGCCTCTGGTACTGGCGGATGAGCGCGTTCTTCGGCTGAGTGAGAACCGCAATCAACGCCGGCTCATCGAGGTCCCGCAGCACGCTCACGACCGGCAGCCGTCCGACAAATTCAGGGATCAAGCCATACTTGATCAGATCGACCGGCTGGACCTGCTCCAGAGTTTCGATATTTCTTCTGCTCGCAGGCAGAGGCGCGTCGGCGTCATCCACCTGGAAGCCCACCGTCCTCCTGCCGATCCGCCTGTCGATAATGCGCTCCAGGTCCACAAAGGCCCCGCCGCAGATGAACAGGATGTTCGTCGTATCGACGGGAGTGAATTCCTGATGGGGGTGTTTCCGCCCGCCCTGCGGCGGCACATTGGCGACCGTGCCTTCGAGGATTTTGAGCAGCGCCTGCTGGACGCCTTCCCCGGAGACGTCCCGGGTGATGGACGGGTTCTCGTCTTTCTTGGCGATTTTGTCGATCTCGTCGATGTAGATGATGCCCTGCTGGGCCCGCTGGACGTCCCCTTCGGCGTTCTGGAGCAGTTTCAGGATGATGTTCTCGACGTCCTCGCCCACATAACCGGCCTCCGTGAGGGTCGTCGCGTCCACTATGGCGAAGGGCACTTCCAGGAGGTGAGCCAGCGTCTGCGCCAGAAGAGTTTTTCCGGTGCCGGTCGGCCCAATCAACAGGATGTTCGACTTGGTGAGCTCGACCTCGCTGCGCACCCGGGTGAGCATGATGCGCTTGTAATGGTTGTAGACCGCGACCGCGAGTTTCTTCTTGGTTTTCTCCTGCCCGATGACGTATTGGTCGAGGAAGTCGTTGACTTCGGCGGGTCGCGGCAGCCTCATCTGGTTGGCGATGACGCGCTCTCCCGGTTCGGCTTTTTCGAGCAGCCCGTTGCAGGCGGCCACGCAATCGTCGCAGATGTACACGCGCGGCTGGTCTCCGCGGGAGGAGATCAGCTTGCCGACGACCTCCTGAGTTTTCTGGCAGAAGGAGCAGCGGAGCAATTCCTCATTGGCCGAACGCTTCAAAGGGACCTCTTATTTCCGCTTGAAGATGATTTCATCGATGATGCCGTACTCATGGCCTTGCTGGGCGCTCATCCAGAAGTCTCGTTCCACGTCGTGCTCAATCTTCTCCACGGGCTGGCCGGTGTGCT
>QHZM01000058.1:4597-13382 GCA_003224665.1 Acidobacteriota bacterium | reverse complement strand
GTCCACTGCCGCCACGCCAAGCCGCGTACTCAGCAACCGATCGAAGGGGCTCGGCGAGCTGCCCCGCTGGAGGTGCCCCAGGACGGTGACGCGCACTTCATACTCTTTGTGGCGGCTGATGAGCGTCCCCACCAGGTTCCCGATGCTCATCTGGCCGACGAGCTGAGGAGTCTCTTGGTATTTACTCCAGACAGGGTCATCGTCCTGAACCCGGGCTCCTTCAGCCGCTACGATCAAGCTGAAGCGATGACCGGCTGCCTTGCGGGCTTCGATCTTGGCGCAAACGTTCTCGAGGCGAAAGGGAATTTCCGGAATGAGGATCACGTCCACACCTCCGGAAATGCCCGCCTCCAGGGCAATCCAGCCGGCCTCGCGGCCCATCACTTCGATGACCATCACCCGGCCGTGGCTTTCCGCGGTGGTATGGATCTTGTCAATCGCATCCGTGGCGGTGTGGAGGGCCGTGTCGAAGCCGAACGTGACGTCGGTCGCCGAGAGGTCATTGTCAATCGTCTTGGGCACGCCCACCAGCGGAACGCCGCGCCGATGAAACTCGCGCGCAATCGAAAGAGTCCCTTCGCCGCCGACGACGATGAGCGCCTCAACACCCATGCCCGTCAGGTTCTCCATGACGCGCTGGGAATAATCGTTCACGACCACCTTTCCGTTTTCCTCGACTTCGTAACGAAATGGGTCCCCGCGGTTCGAGGTCCCGAGGATTGTGCCTCCCCGCGGCAGGATCCCGCGAGTCTGGTACGGGCTCATTTCTTTATTTCGCTCGGGCCAGATCAGCCCGTCGAAGCCATCGAAGATTCCAATCACTTTTCCGCCGTACCGGTAGCAGGCCGTGCGGACAACGGCGCGGGTAACAGCATTCAAGCCGGGGCAGTCGCCGCCGCCGTTGAGAAGCCCGATTGTCCCGAGACTGCTCATCCCTGCTGCGTCTCCGGCGCCGGGTCACGGGGTCCGCCGGAACATCACCTCGGAAGTCATCTCGAAGCTTGACCGCCATTCTACACTACTTACTCGATGGCCTCTTGGGCGACTTCTCCCCCCGAGCGCATGAGTTTTCAGGCGCCACTTGGACCGGGAGACTCGAGCGCGCGACTCGAGTACCTCCGGCCCTGAGCGCGAGGAGCGAACACGAAAATCGAGCGGTTTTTCATTTCCGGTTCGACCGGCAGGCTGGAAGCGATGCTCGAGTGGGACCCTCAGGCGAGCCCGCGCCTGGCAGCGCTTGTGTGCCATCCTCACCCGGTGCACGGCGGCACCATGCACAACAAAGTCGTCTTCCGCGCCGCCAAAGCTGCCCTCCTCGCCGGGCTTCCCGTGCTGCGCTTTAATTTTCGCGGCGTTGGCCAAAGCGAAGGGAAATTCGCAGAAGGAGTGGGAGAGCGCGAAGACGTCCTGGCGGCGATTGATTCTTTGAAGGAGCGATTTCGAGGAACGCCGATCTGCGTCATGGGATTTTCATTCGGCGCCTGGGCCGGACTCGAGGCCGGCGGACCCCACCCCGACGTGCATGCGCTGGCCGGGCTGGGCCTGCCGACCGGATCCCTCGACTTTGGTTTCCTCCGCGGCGTTCGAAAACTCAAGATTTTGATCCAAGGGACCGACGACGTCTTTGCCCCGCGCGCGCAAGTTGAATCTCTGTACGCAGCCATGCCCGAACCCAAGCAAATCCATTGGGTCCAAGGCGCCGACCACTTCTTTTCCGGCAGGCTCGACGAAGTCCAGTCAACCCTTCAGGAGTTCCTCCGAGAGGTCTTGACCAAAGATTTCGAAAAATAGGCTTGGCCTCACAAGGGACCTCGTGTAGATTTCTCGGCACTGCGAGGGATGCCGATGGGCGAAGTTGAAGACACCGAAAACGAACCGCTTTATTGCCCCAACTGCCAAGTTCAAGTGGCCGACCCTCTCGTGTGCGGCGATTGCGCGGCCGTCATTTGTCGCCGGTGCGGCACGCCGCTCGAAAAGGTGGACGAGCTGGGCATCGGCTAGTGCCGTTCCAACTTAATGTGCCGGAATGCTTGAGCCGAGGCCTTTCGAGAATGCTCGAAATCGCTGCTCACGGAAATAGCCCCAAATAGTTGGAACGGCACTAGGGTAAGGAACCCCGGAACAAATTTTTGGAACCCTCTTCCGCAAGCCGTGCCTTAGCGTAAAAGCGTGGTCCACCAGGAGGACTTGTGGAACGCCGGCTGCGAATACCACCGTTGCTCGGCCTGACCTTTTCGCTCCTCCTCAATGCGGACGCCTCAGGCCAATCCGTGCCCCTTGCGCTGGAGCACGTGACCGTCATCGACGTAACAGGCGGGCCGCCGAAGCGCGACGTCCTCGTGCTGATCGAGAACGGCCGCACCCAGGAAGAGCTCGGCCGGATGCTCGCGCAAGTCGAGTCGAGCGCTGAGCGGGCGCAGGAATGGACTTTGTGTTCGCCCGGAATGGAAAAATCGCGCGGCGGAGTCGGAGACCGCTTTTCGAGTGAACGCGGGCCGGAGCTTCACTCAGTAACCGGCGAGTTCCTTACAAACTCGCACGATGTCGGCGGGTTGGGGAAGGACAGCCTCCTCGAGGAGAGGATGGTAAGGGACAAAAACGTCCTTGCCGGCCAGGCGGCGGACCGGCGCGTCCAGGAAATCGAAAAGCTCGTCGGCAATGCGCGCCGCAATCTCGGCGCCGTATCCCCACGAAACGCAGTCCTCATGGAGGACCAGGACGCGGCTTGTCTTCTTCACCGAGGCCGAGATCAGTTCCCAGTCGTAAGGGCTGAGCGAGCGCAGGTCGAGAATCTCCGGCCGGACGCCTTCTTCTTCGAGGGCCTTGGTTGTGGGGCTGGCGGTAAAGGTGTTTCGGCTCGAGGAACAGGACGGGGTCATCCGATCGAATGGCGGTACGCAACAGGCCGTTGGCGTCGAGAGCGGTGGAGGGCATCACCACGCGCAAACCCGGAAGGTGCGTAAAGATGCATTCGCCCGACTGGCTGTGGTAGATGGCGCCGCCGGCAAGATAACCGCCGATCGGAGCGCGGATGACCAGCGGGCAGGCAAAAGCGTTGTTCGACCGCCAGCGCAAGACCGTCACTTCGTCGCGGATTTGCATCACGGCCGGCCAGATGTAGTCGAAGAACTGGATTTCGACCACAGGCTTCAGGCCGCGCGCGGCCATTCCCAGGGCTCGACCGGCGATGCCAGCCTCGGCGATGGGAACGTTGTAACAGCGCGCGCTGCCGAACCGCCGCTGCAGTCCGTGGGTCACTTTGAACACGCCGCCTTTCCCTTTCACCTTGTTGAGATCGTTTTCGTTGCTGCAATCCGCCACATCCTCGCCGAAGACCACCACGCGCGGGTCGCGCGCCATCTCGTCGCGCAAGCAGGCGTTGATGAGGTCCACCATGGTCTGCGGCTCGCCCTGAAACTTGGCCGGACGGTCGAACTGTTCGGACGTGGGGTCCACGGTGGGTGAATAGAGGTACAGCGTCAAAGCGGAGGGCGAAGGGGGGTCGGCGGCAAGGGCCCTGTCGGCGGCGTCGCGGATTTCCTCCTCGGCGCCGGCTTCGATCTCCCTGAGTTCGTGCTCTGCGACAACGCGCTCGGCCAAAAGGTATTGCCGCCAGCGCGCGAGAGGATCGCGCTTCGCCTCCTGCCTGCGCAGCTCCTCAGACTTGTAAAAACGCTCGTCGTCGGAAAGAGAATGGGAATACGGCCGGATCACGTGCGCGTGCAGAAGCGCAGGGCCGCGCCGCTCGCGAACGTATTCGACGGCCTTGCCCGCCGCGTCGTAACTCTCCAGAAACTCCGTCCCGTCGCATTCAACCGTCAGAAGGTTGGGGAAACTTTTTACCAGGCGCGAGATGCTTCCGCCGACCGTCTGCACGTCCACCGGCACGGAAATCGCCCAGCCATTGTCTTCCACGAGGTAGAAGACCGGCAGCTTTCGGCCGCACGCCCAGTTGAGCGACTCCCAGAATTCTCCTTCGCTCGTCGCGCCCTCGCCGAGAGAGACGTAAACCACTTCGTCCGCGTGGAAGCTGGTGGCCAGCTCGGCGGCCTCGCGCACCAGAGAGAAATACAGGCTGGCTTCCGCCGCGCCCACCGCGTGCAGGATTTGCGTGCCGGTCGGGCTGGACTGCGAAACGATGTGGAGCTTCTTCGAAGACCAGTGGGACGGCATCTGGCGGCCGCCCGAGCAAGGGTCGTCTTTCGCGCCCACCGCGCCCAGCAGCATGTCGAACGGCGTCATGCCGAGCTGGAGGCACAAGGCGCGGTCGCGGTAGTAGGGGAAGAACCAGTCGTAACCGGCCTTGAGGCGCAAGGCGGCGGCGACGCTAATGGCCTCGTGCCCGACACCGTTAATTTGGAAGTAGGCGCGGTTCTGCCGCTTGAGCTGGATTTCCTTGTCGTCCAGCCGCCGCGAGAGATACATGGAGCGGCAAGCCGCGACAAGCAATTCCTTCGAAAGCTTATTGGCTTTCAGGACCTGACTGCTTGTGGCCATGGAGCCTCGCTGAAGGTAAGGGCAAGCGGGGACCTGCCCTCGAAGTGATTTGTCTCAGGGCCGACCTCCGGTGGCAAGAAGCAATTATCAAATTGCGGCGGGGCAAAGTCAATCGCCCGGGGTGCGGGCCAGCCGTTTCGGAAGATTGGATTAGAGAAGCTACAGCGGGGTGCATGAAACAAGCTTTTGGGGGATGTCCAGCAGGGGTAAACGGCAAGAGGGTATTTTCGGGCAACAGAACTCCCTGAGGCGAGAGGCCTGGGTGGGGGTGGGACTTGTCAAAGAGCAGAATGCAGAGCTCGGGGAAAAATACAGGCCATCGATTCAGCTCGTATCGGTGAAGGAGGGACGCGCCAAGCTGAGCCACAGGAGGCGAACCAATTCTATGGCGGTGCGAACTCGATGCGTGCCGCGATGCAAATAGCGAAGTCGGTAGAGTCGCTCAATCGTCAAGGCCAGGAGGGTAAGGAGCCAGCCGACGAGCAGACTGTTGGCGTGATGGCGGCAGATATGTTGTAACCCGTGGCGATTCTTCGCATCGTTGAAGCCTTGATTCTCGATTTCCCAACGACTCTTGGCCATGCGGTAGAGCGAGCGGCTGCTCACCCTTCGGGTGGGGAAATCGGTCAACCAGAAAGCCTCGATGACGTTCCCCTGAGGGGGGTGTTGCCGGTAGAAGATGACGCGGACGGTTTCCCATCGCAGCGTCTCCCAGGGGTCGAAGTCATCAGCGTCCCAGACCTCGACCCGGTCCGGACCGTCCCAGAAAGTGGTCGGAGGGGGCTGGGAGCGAAAGCGCCGTTGGGCAGCCTCGAGCAGTGCGGGCAGGTTGGCTTTCAGTCGCGCCACGACATGCAGGCCGAGAGCGCCGACGGCCTGAAGGAAAGGTGCCGTGGCGAACTCCCCGTCGACGACCAGATAGTCGGCAAAGCGCACGCCCAGGTTGCCGACGGCGCGCCGCAGGAGTCGTTGACCGGCGGCGTATTCGCTATCGCCAGGCCCGTAGGGTTCGACGTCGAAGGGAAGAGAGAGCCCGGTTCCCACCACGCTAATCAGGGTGAAGTGATGTCGACAGCCGGCCACCTGGCCCGCGGCATTGCGCCAGGGACGACACAAGGGACAGGCGGCCGCGCTCGTTCGCCCGACGGTGGTTCCGTCGACGGCCAGTCCGATAAAGCGGCTGTCGTCGAAGGCTTTGTTGCGTTTGGCGCGGCGAAGGGTGGCGGCCAAAGCCGCGCGGGTCGAAGCCGGATTCAACCGCTCGGTGAAGTAGCCCAGCGCGTCATCGCCAAACGCAGCACTCACGCCCAGCCAGCGCCGGGCTGGAGAACGTACCAGCGCTTCGACGGCATGGAAGGCGTATTGCCGGAGCACGTGGCCAATCAGCAGAGCCCAGAGCAAAGCGTGGGCCGGGATCTGAGGGCGCAGCCGGCCGTCGCCCGGGGATCGGAAGTAAGGCTTCAAACCTAAGCGCCGCGTCGCGTATTTCCAGAGTCGACGCGGGGAGGGACCTTTCAACCCTGCCTCTGCTTTCGCTGCTTTCGTGCCAGCACCAACAGCTGGGCGTTAGCCGCCAGCACTTCGCGGACGGCATCTTGAAACTCCCGCCCGGCTTCGACACGCTGGCGGACCTCCTTCATCCACGCCAGGGGAATCCGTTCCACACGCTTCTTTCCCTTCACCATAAAGGTGAGCGACCAGACCGGATGACCCTCCCCTTGAGCGCAGTGGCAGGTAGGTTTTCCACAGTGCGTGTGGGTCAGCGAGAGCGAACCGGGCAACAAGTTGTCGGGAAGGCGAAACTGGCGAATCAACGCGAACTTGCGTTGGCGAAGGCGAGCGGCTTCCGGGCCCTTGGGGCGGATATCCATCTAGATGTACTAATACATCTAGTCAAGACCTATTTCAAGGACTTTTTTCGAGTGCGAAAATAGGATTCCGCCGCTCCAGGAGCACCGCGCGGGCAAAACCCCGTGTTTTCCCAGAGCCCGTGAGCTCGTGGGTATCAATCTTCCGAAGCAGCTGAGCTCGAGGGCGGAGGGCGAGGCCCTCGACGGCTCCCACAACTCAGTCCTTCGATCCGAACGGACGTCGGAGGCCGCCCTGCACAGCCAGGAGCGCTTCCGGATAAGGGCCCGCCGTCAGCGATGCAGCGCGGTATTGCCGCAGGGCGTCTTCGCGATTTCCTTTCAAATCGTAGAGGCGGCCCAGATAAATGTGCGACCACGTCACCAGTCGCAGGTCGTGGGCGGCTTCAAGGGTTTTTTGAAAGTATTCCTCGGCCAGGTCCGGCTTGCGCGTGTTGCTGGCGGCGACGGCGAGTCCGAACAGGGCGCGCTCGCTCCGGGGCTCGAATTTCTCAAGCACGGCCTGGAACGCCGCTCTAGCCTCGCGGTACTCGCCACGGTAGATGGAATTGTCTCCCTGGTCGAGCAGGCGCGCCTCCTCGGAAACGGCCGTGGCGGGCTCGGCCTGCGCCGCGGGAGGAGGAGCGAACTTGACCGAGGCCAGCCGCTTCAGCTCGGACCGCGGATCGATTGCCAGCACCATCTGCTTATAGACCACCCGCATCGAGGCTTCTTGGAGCTCGTAGTCCTCAAGCGCAGAGTAGAAATACGGGACCAGGATCAGGCCCGAGGCGGTGAGGTCGCTCGCGGTCTTCTCGGTTTCCGCTTTCGGGTGTTTGTCCATGCGGAGCTCCGAAGCGCGGGTCAGACATTCGGTGACCAGTAGAGCGAAGTCCTCCTTGAAGTCCGCCGCCAGGCTGGGCGCCGTCCGCGCCAGAGCTTTGAGCACGGACTTCTGCTGGATTTCCTGCGCGTATTTCGCAGCCAGCGGGTCGAGAAGGAAATGCAGGTACTGGTGACGGATTTCACCGATTTTGAGCGCCTTCGAGGGCGTCACCACGACGTGATAATTCAGTCCATAAATCCGCGCCTGGACTTGCTCCGGCGCGGCAAGAAGGTCCACCTCGATCGTGTAAGTAAGCCCCAGATACGAGCCGCTCGCAAAACGGAAATAAGCATCGGACAGGGCGACCATCCTCCGGATCGGATCGCTGTACCGGGCAACGGCGGCTTGATAGCGAGGCTCGACCCGTTCCCACAGGTCACTCAGGCTCGCTTCCAAATAAAAACGGCGGAGGAGCGGGACCAGGCCCATCACTCCCTTGGCGTCGGGGGGAAGATCGGTCTGAGGCACAAGAAAATGGAAGTCGGGCGGCGAACCCAAAAGCAGCGCCAGCGAGACGTATTGGCCGAGGTCGGCACCCGGATCGCCCGCGATCCGGTGGTCGCTATAAAACTTTGCAATTTCGGGAACGATCGGAATCTTTTTCTTGGCCAGCAGCCTGCGCACCTGTTCACGAGTGTCGTCTCCCGTGTCGAGTCCCGCCCCGGTGTCGTAGCCCCCTGCGTTCAAGGCCGCCATCACGCAGAAGAGCTGCTGGCTCGGTTCCAAGTTGACATTCCCCGCCTGCTGGGCCTTGGAGGCAGGAGGCAGGGCCAGGCACGAGGAAAGAAGGGCGCTGCTCAACCATCCGCGTCCGTTTGAAAATCGAAATGGCAAATTCAAATTCGAGTCCTCTCCCGATTGGGCGCTTCTATATTAGCCGCTTTCTTGCGGAAGCGAACCTGGCAGGAATCGAGGAGAGTCGTCGGCGCGCAAGGAAGTCCGGCGATTCCCCAGCCCGGGTTTTCAGTTGCTATCCCCGGACCGTGATTCGCCGCAGGGACAAGACCACTTCCCCGTCTGTAGGCTTTCCGAGGGTGGTGGCAGGTTGAAAGAGGCTGAAGAACAAGATCCGGTCGAGTTGGTGCGTCAATTCGCGCGAGGGCGCCCCGGATAAGACTTTATAGTCCTTCACCCGGCCGGCGGCGCTGATGAACGTCACGAGCACGACCGGCTGGTCGCCTGCCGAAAAGTTAATCGGAGCGAGCTCCTTCACGCGGGGCGGCGTCACGATGCGCAAGGGTACATCAGGGATGTTACTTACGGGCGGGACTCCCGTGCCCAAGATCAACCCGAAACAGATGATGGCAGTCAACACGCCGGCCGACGCCGGCAGGAGCAGCGGACGCAGACCATTTTCCAGGTGGACGAGCAAGAGCCCTAGTGGATTGCGATGGAGCCGCTGCGAAAGCAGCACGCGCAGCCTCAAAGCGAGCTCCGGAGGCACGCGGTGACGGGGGAGATACCGCAGGTCAGCCTGGAGCGTTTCCCAGCGGTCCAGTTCCTGTCTGCAGGCTACGCAATAGTTGAGATGAAAGCGCATGGAGCGCACCGCGTC
>QHZM01000058.1:0-4582 GCA_003224665.1 Acidobacteriota bacterium | reverse complement strand
AATTCCCGGCCTCGAACCAACCGAGATTTCACGGTCCCTTCGGCGACGCCCAGCACCCGCGTAATTTCCTCGTAGGACAGGTCCTCAATGTCCCGAAGGACGACGACCGTCCGGTAAGGTTGGGCCAAACTGGCCAGAGCACGCTCCAGCAACTCGTGGCGTTCAGCTTGCTCCATAGCCTCATAAGGCGACTCGCCCGCTGCCGGAGTCTCTGCAATTGTTGGGTCCCGTCCGGGCCCGTTGTCATCGAGCGAAAACGGTTCCCGCCGGTGACGCCGCAGCCAGCTCCGCCGGTGGTTCGATGCCTCGTGGACTGCAATCCGGTAAATCCAGGTGCGGAGGCTGCTGTCCCCGTGAAAATGACGAATCCCCTTGAATACTTTGACGAATACGTCCTGCAAAACATCTGCCGGCTCCGTGCCGGGCTCGACAATATGCGAAACAAGGTTGAAGACGGGGTTCTGGTAGATCCGCAGGAGGTAGGCAAAAGCCTGCTCGGAACCCGCGCGCAACTCCGCGACCAGCGCCGCTTCGTCACTGACGGGCGGAAAGACTCTCTCGAGTGCCAGTCCTACAGATCGGGCAGACGCCATGCTGGACTCAAAATAGCAGTTCCCAGGTCCTCCCGCAAGCCCGCGCCCGAACTTACACTCTCTCTCTGAAATTGACACCGCAGCGCGGCGGATTGTTCCAATAATGAAAATGTAGGACGCGGAGCGACTCGGTCCCAGACGCTCGCTCGAGCCGGCCTAACCCGCGCGCGCAGGCTCCTCCTTTTATCTCGTTTGTTGACACTCATTCTGTCGTCATGCTACAAGAATCATAGGTTGTTTCTGGCGAATACGATGGGCCTGTGGCGCAGTTGGGAGCGCGCATGACTGGCAGTCATGAGGTCGAGGGTTCGAACCCCTCCAGGTCCACCAGCTAATCCAGGCCGATTCAATAGGTTAGGGTTGGAACGCGCGACAGATATATAATCCACGAGCGTGCCGAGAGTCTCATCCGCGGGGTAACTGTTCCAAAAGTGTTACCCTGACAGTTTCTGCTCAACGTCGCAGTACGTTGATCTGGTGGCGCAGGGCAAGATTCTCCACTTGCAGCGACGCGCGGCTTCGGAGGCAGGAAAGCAGAGCAGAAAACAAAGAGAGAACCACGGTTCGCATGGGGCGGGAAAATTAGCAGTCGGGACCGCTGAACATCAACGATTTCAACACAATCGGAGTTATTGGTAGGCACAGGCGAGGTTCTGGGAGAGAACCTCGCCACCGTAAAGACAGAAAAAGGGACCCGCTCGTTCAGAACGTAATTTTGCCGCCGACTTGGATGTTGCGGGGAGGGCTCACAAGCCCGTTCCACATCCCGAAGCTCGGACTGGACACATCGTTACCAAACGGCAAACTTCCCCATTGTCCGCTCCCGACGAAACTGTGCCAATTCCATACGTTGAAGAACTCGGCTCGGATCTCGAACCTTACACGCTCAGTGATGGTCGTCTCCTTCGTCAAGCCGAAGTCGTGGTTGTGGAACCCAAAACCTCTAAGGTTCGAAATCCGAGGTCCCTGGCCCAAGTCGAAAACGTCACCCGCAAGCCTTCCGGTCGCCTCAAAGGCAGTTGGATTAAACAATGGTTTGGAGGGTTCGAAGTTTCCTTTGTCCTGGGCGAATGGGTTGGTACCCGGGAGGATCGCCGGAATGCAACCCGCTGCAAATTGGCCAGGCAAGTTGCATTGGCCGTTGCGGAAGAAGAAAGGAATGCCCGACGTCGCACGGAAAATGCTGGTCACTTCCCATCCCCCCACAAGCTTGTTGACCACGCCACCGCTACTTAGGAAGCGCTGTCCCTTGCCAATTGGTAGTTGATAGATAAAAGCCACCGAGAGGACTTGGGGAACGTCATCCACCGCCAGCGCCTTGTTTCTTTGCCGTTCATAAGGTGAGATCACTCCGTTCACGCCACTCCACAACAACGCGAGCGACTGCGTGTTGTCAGAACTGGTGAGCAACTTGGAGAGCGTATAAGAGGTGAGCATCGAAGCTCCGTGTGCGAAGCGCTTCTCAGCTTTAAGTTGAAGAGAGTGGTAAGTGGAGTTGCCGGCATTCTCGTTCAAGCCATAAATCGCCGTGCAGTATTGTGGAAAGGGGAGGAGCGCCTGCGCTACCGTCGGCGTGCAGGCCTTCATCTGTTCGATCCAGCCGGTGTAGGGAATAGGCACCCCATCAAGCGAAGTCTGGCCCGAATTAGGCGTGAACTCATCGAAGAGCTTCGACCCCATGGAGAGAAGCTTGGGGTCCAAAGCGTTGAGGGGAACTTCTTGGGAAGCCAGGCGAGTACCCTTGTTCCCCACGTAAGCCGTGCTGATATAGAAGTTTTCGGTAAATTGGTGCTCGATGGTAAGGTTCCACTGTTGCGAGTACGGGAGGCGGTTCGCATCGAAGGGGCGATAGTCCCCTCCGCCATTGTTTGCAGCATTCAGCCCCTGGCCGTTGAGGGCTATTGCACTGATGAAAGGGGGAGGGGTGAAATTCTGCGGAAATCCCTGGCTAAGAACAAACGCGGGCTGCAACCCCCCCAGCGAGCTTGAGAACGCCACGTTTTCGTTGAAACCATCGGTCGAGATGCCTCCTTCCCAGCCCGGGTAGAAAGCCTGAGTGAAGAAGACGCCGTAGCCCGCCCGGACCACGGTTTTAGGACTCCAGCTATAAGCGAAGCCCAAACGGGGCGCAAACGCCTTGTAGTAAGTGTATTCCGGATGGCGGCGCCCAAAGCTGGCTTGCCCATACTTCGTTCCCGCGAAAGCCAGACGACCAGGTCGGCCTCCAGCCCCCGGGTTAGGTCCAACTGGATCAAAGAAGGAAAAGATGTCGGTTTTTTCCACTGAGGGCTGGACTACATCCCAACGAAGACCATAGTTGATGCTCAATTTGGGGGTCGCCTTCCAGGTATCGCCAAAATATAGAGCCGCTGAACGACCTTGGGGATGCCAAGTCGGTGCGGTGCGGAAGTCAACATTGGCGTTGTCCACTTTTTCCAATAAGAAACTGGCGATCGAGTTGCCGCTGTTGATACCGGGAAGACCGGTGTTAAGCCTCGAAAAGTTGAATGTTCCGGATCCATTCCGCTGAACATTTTGAGGATAGGCGAAATACCGCCCCTCTCCACCGAACTTGAAGGTGTGCTTCCCCCGGACCCAGGTGAGCAATTCGTTCAGCGCATAGGTGGGGCGCGTTGTCAAGAAATCATCATTGCCACCATATCCGTCGTATTGCTCGAACCGCATCGCTGGTTGATGTACGCGATTGAACACTCCGGCAATCGCAGGGACCTTATCCACGCAGCAATCGCTGAAATTGTGGAGGTGAGTATACCAGTTGAGATAGCCGAGTCCCATGTGGTTGAGCACGGTGGGCGATATGGTGCGATCCCAGTTGATCCGGGGCGTATGGGCGTGGTCCCTATCCCGAAGGCTGCCCGACTCGATCACAAACGGCAACGACGATTGGAAAAGAGGAGGCACTTTAGTGTAGTGCTCCGTCACGCTGATGTGGTCTCTTTCGCCTATGTAATGGTCGACCCGAATATCCCATTTATCGGCGTTGAAAAAGCTGGTGGGTGTTCCCTGGGGAGGTTCGTAGTTATTAAGAACCCCCGGACGATTAGGTAACGGTACTTGGCTAAGCCATTGCGGCGCCAGAGAGTTTGCCAGCCGAGGGTCCGTCGAGCAAATAACGTTCGGTGTATTGCCCGCACAGCCCATGAACTGATCCCGTGTTACGTTGCTGGTGCTTAAGGGCAAGCCAGGATCTAGAGGACGGGTGGTGTCCGGGTCGTAGATCGCATAAGGCCACTCGCTAAAATCTCCGCTCCTCATCTTTGCAGTCGGGAGACTAAGGATTGGTTTTGTAGTGGCGCCGATGGCGCGAAATCCCCCAAAGTGTACGAAGAAATAGGTCTTCCGCCGACCTGTCCAGAGCAATTTAGGCACTTTCGCCGGCCCCCCGATGTAAGCTCCGTAGTCGTTTTCCAAATCCACCCCCCGGTCGGCAACGCCAAACGGACGGGCATTTAAAACAGTGTTACGATGGAACTCATAGGCACCGCCGTGGAACTGGCTGGTGCCCGCCTTCGTCGTGACGCTAATAACTGCCGACGTCGTTAACCCGTACTGGGGCTCGTAGTTAGAAGTCAGGACGCTGACTTCCTCGACAGCCTCGGGGGCCATCGGCATGTCCGTGAAGGCAACCATGCCGGTCTGATTGAGCAGACCCTCTTGCATAGTAACGCCATCGAGCACAGCTTCGTCTCCCGTTTGCAAGCCGCCATTAATACGCGCATTAAAGGGGGCGTTTCCACTTCCGGTGTTCACGCCGGGCATCAGAGTCACGAACCCGACCGCCGACCGCTTTGCGCCCGCAGCGAGCAAGGGAAGGGCTGTTATTTGGGCCGCAGTAATGGCTTGTTTAATTTCGGAAGTGTAGTAGTTGAGCGGAGAGGCGTTGGCAGTCACCTCTACGGTTTGGATGGCGGCGCCCAGGTCGAGCTTCACATCTAGGCGCACCGACTCATTGATGCTGACTGAAATTC
>QHZM01000057.1 GCA_003224665.1 Acidobacteriota bacterium | reverse complement strand
GGGAGGAAGTTACTCCCGCCAGCGGCCAAGGTCAACAGAGCTCAGTGGACTGCATCGCTTGCTCGGGGTAGAGGAATGTTTTCGAAGGTCAGCGCGGGAGGAAATTTCACGATGTGGAAAAGCCGGGCGCGTTTAAACCTTTCCCAGGCCCAGGCTCGCCCAAAGGGCATCCACTTTCTTCTTCGTCTCCGCGTCCATGACGATCTCATCGGGCCAGGGGCGGTTGAAGCCTTCCGTCGCCCACTTGCGCGTGGCGTCAATTCCCATTTTGGAACCGAAGTTCGACAGGCGGGAGGCGTGCTCGAGCTGGTCCACCGGCCCGAGCACAAACTGGATGTCCCGCTCAGGGTCGATATGGTTAAACGCCTTCCAGGCGACCTCGCGCAGGTTGTGCACGTCAACGTCGTGGTCCACGACGACGATGCACTTGGTAAACATCGCTCCGGGCAGGCCCCAGATGGCGTTCATCACTTTGCGGGCGTGTCCCGGGTAGCTTTTCCGGATGGCGACAATCATCAGGTTATGGAAAATCCCCTCGGCGGGCATGTGCATGTCCACGACCTCCGGCATCTGTTTCCGCATCAGAGGTAGAAACATGCGTTCGATGGCGTGGCCCATCCAGTAGTCTTCCATCGGCGGAGGGCCGACGATGGTGGAAACGTAGATGGGGTCGCGGCGCCGCGTCACGCACGTCAAGTGGAACGCCGGAAACTTGTCCTCGAGGGAGTAATACCCCGTGTGGTCGCCGAACGGTCCTTCGACGCGGATGTCATCAAGGTCCACGTACCCTTCGAGCGCGATTTCGGCGTTGGCCGGGACTTCGAGGTCAACCGTCTCGCATTTCACCAGTTCCACCGGCTCCTGACGCAGGAACCCGGCGAACAGGAATTCGTCGAGGTCGGCCGGCAGCGGAAGGATGCCCGAGAGCATTGTGGCCGGGTCGCAGCCGATAGCGACCGCCACTTCCATGCGTCGCCCCTTCCCTTGCCGCTCGAGCCACCGGAAGTGTTCCGCGCCGCCTTTGTGAATTTGCCAGTGCATGGCCGTGGTGCGCTCGTCATAGACCTGCATGCGGTAGCAACCGACGTTGCGCCGGCCGGTCCTGGGGCTGCGCGTAATGACCATGGGAAAAGTGATGAACCGGCCCGCGTCCTGCGGCCAGCACTTCATGATGGGGAAACGCGCGAGCGAGAAGTCGTCGCGCTCGATGACCTCCTTGACGGCGCCCGTCCGGACCGACCGGGGGAAGAATGAACCCATTTCAGCCAGCTTCGGGAGAAGCTTCACCTTTTCAAAGAAACCTTCGGGCGGCTTCATTTCCAGGAGTTCGTCAATTCGCTGGGCGACGTCCTCAAGTGAGGTGACCTCGAGCGCCAGTTCCATCCTCTTTCTCGATCCAAGCGCGTTGATCAGCAGCGGGACCGGATAGACGGCGCCCTCCCTGGCCGAACGAGGCCTTTCGAAGAGCAGGGCGGGCCCGCCGCTCTTCGATACGCGGTCGGTGATTTCGGTGATCTCCAGGTCAACGTCCACTTCGACGTCGATCCGCTTGAGTTCTTTATCGCGTTCCAGACGCGCGATGAACTGGCGCAAGTCTTTGTAGGCCACGGAACTCCCTCGTTGCGAATTTCAACTGGGCTGAAAGCCCCCAACCCGGCCCGACGCGCCGGAGGGAAGCCGGTCGCGCACCCGCTGCGCGAATCGGCAAGCAGAAGCCTGCCATGATCTATGAATTTACGCAATTGGGAGCGGCGATTCCAAGCCCGCGCGAAATACTAATGGGTCGTCCAGCGAGCGGGCGATTCCCGAGCAGGGTAGTGGGTCAGTTTGAGATATTTGTGTTCTCAAGGACCTCGATGCCGACGGCTTTATAGCGCGCAAGAGGGTCGATTCCGTCCCAGTCTTTAGGCATATCGCTCCTGTAACCGGCGGCGTTCAAGAGGTCGTTTTCTTCTTTCGTAATAAGAACGACCGTGCCGAATCTGTTTAATACGTTCTCGACCGAGT
Source organism: Acidobacteriota bacterium (assembly GCA_003224665.1). Taxonomy (GTDB): domain Bacteria; phylum Acidobacteriota; class Terriglobia; order UBA7540; family UBA7540; genus QHZM01. The sequence goes on along the minus strand of QHZM01000057.1, from coordinate 3,206 downwards.
GTGTTGTGACATCCACGAGTTTCAGCAATTCAGCCTGCAGATATTTGAAAGGCACGGCGTGGTCGAAAACTAGCTGCCAATTGCCAAAGCTGAGCCCTACGGCATTCTTTGACCTAAACCTCGCTATACTGGCTTTGCTCTTTCCTGCCCTCTTCTGCCAGAGAAAATATATAGGCTCGCGCAAAGCCTTGGAATAGCAAGAGGCGGGCATGCCCATTTCCGCAACGCGCTGGCAATATCGCACGGCCTCTGCGACCAATTGCAAGCGTCTTGTGTCATCCATGCAAGAAATCTTTCCCGACCCAAGAATCTTAGCGATTCTATGCGGTTGTTTACTCGTCGTGGGACTTTTCTGTTTTTCCTTCATGCGATTTCATCACCAGGCGGGAAGGCGAAACTCAAACTGACCCACTACCCCCGGCGGGCCTTGCTTGACATTGCCGGTCTCGGGCCGGATACTAAGCGTCTAGCGGGCAGGCAGGGCGCGAAGGCTTAAGGCTTCCCTGGGAGGGAAGAAGGCGAGTCGCCCGTGAGTCTCGGCAGAGGCACCTCATGAGTGCCCCACGACTGGCCTTGCGACGTCTTGGAAAGACTCTTAAGCTCCTCCCTGCCCTCATTGCCCTCTTTGCCGGACCGGCCGAGGCGCTCGGTCAGAACCCGGACCCCGCTGAACTAACCACTCAAGAAAATCAGCCCGAATTCAAGCTCCGCGTGGAGCGGAACCTGGTGCCCGTCCGCGTCATCGTTCGTGACTCGAAGGGCCAGATTGTCCGGAACCTGGACAAAGATGATTTCCGGATTTTCGACAGCGGCAAGCTTCAAACGATAACTTACTTCTCCGTCGAAGTCCCGTCCTCAAAATCTTCGATGCCGGCAGCCAGCGGCGCCACCGAACCGGCAAACGAGCAGGCGCTGCCCGAGACGGCGCGACCGGCCTCGACGCCGCAGCGTTATCTGGGGCTCTATTTCGACGACGTCCACATGAAATTCGAGGACGTTGCGCGCACGCGCGACGCCGCCGACCGCTACCTCGTTTCTTCTCTTCGCGCCGGCGACCGAGTGGGGATTTTCACGGCGTCGGGCCAGACCGTAGCGGACTTCACGGATAACCTCGGCAAGCTCCATGAGGCGCTCTTTCATCTCCTGCCCAGGCCGATCGCGGCGAAGGAAATTAGCCCCTGCCCGGACATTCTCGAGTACCAGGCTTACAAGATCGTGCACGAGCATGACCCTTACTCGATTGAAATCGCGACCGAAGAAGCACTTTACTGCCAATTCAACGGCGACCGCCGATATGTTGACCGGGCCCAACAGGAGGCCGAGGTCAGTGCCGTGCGGACACTGACCTTCTCTGAGACGGAAGCCGCGCAAGTGTTGCGCGGGCTCGAGCAACTCGTTCGCCGGATGTCCGTGCTGCCGGGACAGCGAAGCCTTGTTCTGGTATCACCCGGCTTCCTCACCCTCACCCTGCGATTTGAAGTCAGCGAAATTGCCGACCGCGCGCTCCGGTCGGAAGTCATCATCAGCACGTTCGACTCAAAAGGGCTCTACGCGACGCCGCCGCTCGGCGATGCCAGCGAGCGGGCGTCCGTCCTTCCGCAGCGCGCTGACATGGTCGGTCACAAAACGGAGTTGTACCTCGAGCAATTCGATCGGAACAAGGAAGTGCTCCGGGACACGGCCTTCGACACCGGCGGCGAATTCTTCCAAAACAGCAACGACTACGACCAGGGATTCCAGAGGGTCGGCGCGCTGCCCGAGGTCTATTACGTGCTCGGCTTTTCGCCGAAAAACCTCAAGTACGACGGCCGTTTCCACAACCTCAAGGTGGAACTGGTAAAGCCGGCGCGGGTTACGCTGCGGGCCCGGCGAGGATATTTCGCTCCCAAAATCGCGCCTGACGCCGCAGCCCAGGCAAAAGAAGAAATCGAGGACGCCGTATTCTCCCAGGCTCAAGTGAGCGAACTTCCCCTCGAACTCCACACGCAATTTTTCAAGATTAACGAAAAGGACGTGAAACTCTCCGTCCTGGCGCATCTGGATGTCCGCTTCCTGCGTTTCCGGAAAAGCGAGGGACGCAATCTGGAAAATCTGACCGTCGTCACTGTCCTGTTCGATCGCGACGGGAAGTACCTGACGGCCAACGAAAAACGACTGGAGTTCCGGCTCCGCGACGGGAGCCTTGAAAGGCTTTTCCGTTCGGGCCTGACGATGAAGACCAGCTTCGACGTCAAGCCGGGCACCTACCAGGTGCGCCAAGTGGTGCGTGACGCCGAGGGCGGTCATCTCTCGGGGCTGAGTCGCACGGTCGAAATTCCGTTTTGAGGAGGGTGCTCTATGAGTTTTCGCCGCTCCGTGGTCTCCATTTTTTTCTTCCTCCTGGCCGCAAGCCTGCTGACCGTCAGCCCGCTCCGCGCGCCCGCGTCCCCCGGCGGGCAGCAAGCCGCCCCGCAAGAGCCTCAGAAAGTCCCCACAACCATCAAGGCGGAATCGAACCTGGTGCTCGTTGACGCGATCGTGACGGACAAGAAGGGAAACTATATCCGCAACCTTGAATCGAAAGACTTCCGAGTCCTGGAAGACGGCAAAGAGCAACCGGTTTCGAGCTTTTCCTCAGCGTCCGAAAACAGCGCGACGAACGAGCCCGCGCAGAAGCGCTACGTGGTCTTGTTCTTCGATAATTCCACGATGGACCCGTCCGACCAGATCCGAGCGCGCCAGGCGGCGGCCCAGTTCATCGAAAAGACTGCGTCGAGTGACCGGCTGATGGCGGTGGTGAATTACGGCGGAACGCTGCGCCTGGTCCAGAACTTCACCGCGAACGCGGACCTCTTGAAACGAGCCGTGGGCGGAGTGAAATTCGCTTCAGTGCAGCCGAACGAGCCGGAGCCGACCGAGGTGGCGTCCCTGCCCGGTGGCTTCTCGCTGACCCAGGTAAGCTCCAACTTCGGCGCGCGCACCCTGCTGCTCGCCATCCGCGAGCTTTCAAAGATGCTTCGGGCCGTGCCCGGCCGCAAGACGTTGATCCTTTTCTCCTCCGGCTTTGCGCTGAATGAAGAACGCATGTCCGAACTCACCGCAACGATTGACGCGGCGAACAAGGCGAACGTGGCCATCTACCCGCTCGACGTACGAGGACTGTTCGTACCGGGCGCCGGCCCACCTCCGAGCAACCAAAGTCCATTTCAGCCGGGGATTCCCCAGGG
>QHZM01000056.1 GCA_003224665.1 Acidobacteriota bacterium | reverse complement strand
GGTCCGACCCCAATCTCACGGATGCTCTTTTGGGCGTGGGCATCTACAACTACTTCGAGGACACGCTGCCGGCCGTCGTCAAAATCCTGAGATTCTTGATCGCTTTTCCCGCCGGCGACCGCGAGCGCGGGCTTGAGCAACTTCAGCAGGTAGCGCGAAAAGGAACCCTGGCCCGCAACGACGCGCAGTTCCTGCTGGCGAAGAATTATTCGCGAGGGACCGAAAAGCAGTACGCGAAATCGCTGGAGCTTTTCGAGCAGCTCGCCCGTGACTACCCCCAAAATCCGCTCTGGCCCCTTCTCGCCGGCAGCCTGCAAGGCCGCCTTGGTCATGCCGAAGCTTGCGAAGCGGCGTACCGGCAAGTTTTCAAACGGACTGCGGGCGAGAAAAGTGAGACGCGCCAGGCAGTCCATCGAGCCGCGCGCAAGGCTCTCGAGCACCTGCACCCGCAAGAAAAGTTCGAATGAGGGGTTCGCGCCGCTGGCCCGAATAAGCCGCTCGCGGACTGGTTTGCTTTCAGAGGTGAAGAGCAGGGCCGCGGGAATGACTGTCCTCAAGAGCCGGCGGGCTAATGGGTCAATGGGCTTGCCAAGGAAGTTGTCTGCTCGTGAGCGTGGTAAGAGCTTCGCACGAGCGGCCCAGACTCGACGTGGCGGATGCCGCGCCGCAGGCCTTCCTGTTTCAGGGCCGCGAATTCCTCGGGAGCGTAAAACCGCGCTACGGGCAACTGATCGCCCGAGGGGCGCAAGTACTGGCCGATGGTCACGATGTCAACGCCGGCGGCGGCCAGGTCGTCGAGCACCGCGCAGATTTCTCGAAACGTCTCGCCCAGGCCGACCATCAGGCCGGACTTGGTGGGAATCGCGGGGTCGATTTCGCGGGAACGCCGCAGGAGCCGCAAGGAACGCTCGTATCGCGACCCGCGCCGTGCCACGGCGTAAAGGCGCGGGACGGTTTCCGTGTTGTGGTTGAGGACGTCCGGCCGGGCTCGCAGAACGGTTTGAAGCGCGTCGTCTGCACCGCGGAAATCGGGAATGAGGACTTCCACCCTGACTCCCGGCATCTGCCGCCGCAGGGCTTCGATGGTGAGGGCGAAAATCGTGGCGCCGCCGTCTTTGAGGTCGTCGCGGTCAACCGAAGTTACGACGACGTATTTCAGCCCCATGGCCTCCGCAGCACGCGCCACGCGCTCGGGCTCTTCCCCATCGACTTCGATCGGGCGACCCTTCGGGACAGCGCAGAAGCCGCACCGGCGCGTGCAGAGGTTGCCGAGGATCATGAAGGTCGCCGCGCGGTGCGACCAGCATTCGCCGATGTTCGGACAGCGCGCGCTCTCGCAAACCGTGTGCAGGTCGAGCCCGCGCATGATCCGCTTCAGGTCCTGATAATTGTCGCCTCCGGGCGGCCGCACCTTGAGCCATGGCGGCCGGCGAACGCGAGGCGCGGTCAATTCGATTTGCACCAGCGGTTGCATCGCAGGCCCTCATTTTAACCTACCCGCGCAGAGCAGACAACGGCGGACCCGCCTCGGGCCACGGCGTCGTTCCCCTCCCGTCAATCGCTCCCTCGCCGTCGAGCCAGCCCGGAGTGCGGCCAAGTCCCTCGCCTCGACCTCAAAGGCCTTGACAAGCTATCTTTTATACTGTAATTTCTGTAATAACAGAAAGTTCAGGATGAACATGCCTTCGCTCTCGCCGGTGACCCGGAAATTCGTGCTCCACTGGGGCGAGATGGGGACGCGCTGGGGCGTCAACCGCACCGTTGCGCAGGTCCACGCTTTGCTCTACCTCTCCCCCAAGCCGCTCGACGCCGAAGAAATCTCGAAGACGCTCTCAGTGGCCCGCTCGAACGTCAGCACGAGCCTTCGGGAGCTTGAGAGTTGGGGGATTGTCAAGCCCGTCCACCTGCTCGGGGACCGTCGAGAACATTATGAGTCCATGAAGGACGTCTGGGAGATGTTCCGAGTGATCCTGGAAGAACGCAAACGCCGCGAAATCGACCCCACGCTGGCGATCCTTCGCGAATGCGTTGAGGAGCTCGGGAAAGCCGGCCCGGCCGACGCCCATACTCAGCAGCGCTTGAAGGAAGCGCTGGTATTCTTCGAGTCGGCGACCTCTTTATACGAGGAAGTCCGACGCCTGCCGGTGGGGGCGCTCCGGGGCTTCGTGAAGGCGAAAGGGAAGCTGAGAAAGCTTCTGGGCACTTCTCGCTCGGGCTGAGCCCCCGTCAAAAATGCGGGCGAAAGGTTTCTATGAAAATCGGGCTCGCTTCCCGCTGGGATCGGTCGAGTTTGACTCCGCGCTGTTGATGCGAGGCCTTCGGCACGAATGGCACGAACTTGGGGAGGTCCCCGAGCTAGCCGGAATCATGAGAGGGAAAGCCGCGTGAAGATCGCCGTCACGGGTGGAACAGGATTCGTAGGGCGGCACCTCGCCCGCTCTCTTTCCCTCGGCGGACACTCGTTGGTTCTCGTCGCTCGCGGACTCGACCGTCGCGACGAAACCGTGCGCCACCTGGCTCAAACGAGTTTCGTTCCGATCGGCATCGACGACGAGGACAGGCTCGCTCAAGCTTTCGCCGGATGCGACGCCGTGGCTCATTGCGCGGGTATTAACCGAGAGATAGGCCATCAGACGTATCAGCGCGTTCACATTGATGGAACTCGAAAAGTGGCGAATGCCGCAAAGCGGGCGGGAGTGAAGAAGATCGTTCTGCTCAGCTTCCTGCGGGCGCGACCGGACTGCGGCTCGCTTTATCACGAGTCAAAATGGGCGGCCGAACAAATCGTGCGGTCCTTGGGGCTGGATTACACCATTCTCAAGCCCGGCGTAATTTACGGAAGAGGCGACCATTTGCTCGACCATTTAAGTCGCGCCCTGCGCACCTTGCCGCTGTTTGCTCTGGTGGGAATCACGGACCGGCCCATTCGTCCCGTCGCGGTCGAGGATGTTGTCCGCCTGATGCAAGCCTCGTTAGTGGAGGGCCGACTTTCCCGCCGGACCGTCGCCGTCTTGGGGCCCGAAGAAATCCCCTTGCGCGAAGCCGTCGAGCGAATTGCGAAGGTGATCGGCAAGCGTGCTTTCCTGATCGGAATGCCCGTGTTCCTCCACTACATTCTTGCCTGGGGCTTCGAACGCGTGATGACGATCCCCCTAATTTCGATTGCACAGGTCCGGATCTTGTCTGAAGGGATCGCCGAGCCCTTGCCCGCTTGCGGAATGCCTCCCGCCGACCTGCGGCCGGGAAAGTTTTTTACTGAAGAAGAGATTCGGCAAGGTTTGCCTGAGATGACTTCATTCGGTCCAAAAGATCTCCGCTGGTTTGCTTGACCGTTTGTCTAGGGCCGAGGCGGCGATAGGTCTTTGTCCCGGATAAAGCGGTTACATAGACAGGGGAGGAATACAGCATGCGCATTCGGCTCTCAGACCTGTGGCGCTCGGATGGAACAGTGGACCGGGGCCCTTACGCCCTGATCGGTGTTGTGGGATTTGCGTTCAAACACAATATGGACCGGGCGGTGGCTACGCTGGTCTTTCACCAGCGCTGGGAACTGTTTAATTATTGGATCCCTCCTACCAAGGCGATTCGGTTCGCCTCTCTGCCCCACGGGGACGCCGTCTTTCTGATGACCATGCTGGCGATGGCGCTCCCGTTCATCTGGGTGGGCGTGGTGCTCACCCTGCGGCGATTGCGGGCAGTTGGGTTGCCGGCCTGGCTGGTGGCTTTCTTTTTCATCCCGGTGATCAATCTGCTGTTCTTTCTGATTCTGAGCATTATTCCCTCCCGGCCCCTGCGCCATCCGGCAGACTCCGTGCTGCCCGGCAAATTCCAGGGCCGTCCGAAGGCCGTCCTGGATCGGGTTATCCCCGAGAACGCGGTGGGGAGCGCTGCGATGGCGATCCTGCTGACGGTTCCGCTGGGTCTTGCGGCCACGCGACTAGGGACCGGTGCGTTTGCGCGATACGGTTGGGGATTGTTTGTGGCCCTGCCTTTCTGTCTTGGACTTGGGGCTGTGCTCCTGCACGGCTACCACCGCCCGCGGAGCTTCGGGAGTTGTCTCGCTGTTTCGTGCCTTTCAGCTCTCTTGCTCGGTGTGGGTCTAGTGTTGGTGGCTGTTGAGGGCGTCATCTGCTTGATGATGGCGTTACCCATCGGGCTTCCGCTCGCTGCCATGGGGGGTTCGGTGGGATTTCTGATCCAGCGTCGCCCGTGGATCATGAACCAAGCGACCTCAATGATGGTGGCCTTGGTCCTTTTTGTCCCTGGACTCATGGAAACCGAGAACATGAGTCGGCCCTCGGCGCCTCTTTTTGCCGTGAGCACGAGGCTTGAGGTTGATGCCCCGCCGGAAAAAGTTTGGCGAGAGGTCGTTTCTTTCGCCGAGTTGCCCGAACCGAATGAATGGCTTTTCCGGCTCGGCGTTGCTTATCCGGTCCGGGCCAGAATCCACGGCCGAGGCGTGGGCGCCGTACGCCATTGCATCTTTTCGACCGGGGCCTTCGAGGAGCCCATCGAGGTCTGGGACGAACCGAGACTGTTGAAGTTTTCGGTGACGGCTAACCCGGCTCCGATGCGGGAGTGGACTCCTTATTCGGAAATTCACCCGCCGCACCTGTCGGGATCCTTCCTTTCGCGGGAAGGCCAATTCCGGCTGACTTTACTTCCGGATGGGCGCACTTCGATCGAAGGGACGACCTGGTACGAGCACAACATGTGGCCGGCGATTTATTGGAGATTCTGGTCCGACGCGATTATTCACAAGATTCACCGGCGCGTCCTCATCCACATCAAGCGGCTGGCTGAACAACACCGCGCTCCGTCGGCCAGCCGCTGAGGCCGGGTCGCCCGCAGGGCTACGAGAAGAACAGAAGATTGAGCAATACGAAAAGAAGGTAGCGACGCGGTTCTGCCGACTTCACCGGACGGCTGCGGAAAATCTCGCAGGACCCACAGCCCGGTTTCCGCAGTCAAACGGTTTGGCCCTCTCATCCCCCGAATTTGGACTTCAACTTTTCCCCGGGGGCGTGCGATACTGACGGGCCTTTGATCCGGTCAGCCGCCCACGAGCGGCGTCAGCCTGCTCGCTTGAAGGGAGCAGCACTCGGGGTTGCGACGACATCGAAAAGGTCTATGGCCGGTCCTTCAGCCGAAGTCGGACCAAGTTCGGGGGCCGCGACGCCGCATTTACGGCGCGTGCTGAAGCTCTCCGACCTGATTTTTTATGGCATCGTCCTCATCCAGCCGATTGCGCCCGTCCCTCTTTTCGGCGTTGCCCAGGACCTTTCACAGGGCCACTTCGTCACCACGATTCTGATTGCGATGTTTGCCATGTTGATCACGGCCGTCAGTTATGGCCGCATGGCGGCGCTTTATCCGGCAGCGGGCTCGGCCTACACCTAACATCCCTCAAATTCCATTCGTCGTGTGGGCGGCGGCGATTGTGGGGATCGTGACCTATCTGAATTTGCGCGGCATCAAGACCAGCGCCCTGACCAACAAGGTCCTGTTATTTTTTATGTTTGTCGTCGTCGGTTTCTTTATCCTCCTCGCGGTGCGCTACTTGTTCCACGTGGAGGGCTGGCGGGGCCTTGTTTCGACCCAACCGTTCTACGACCCCAAGACCTTCCGCTGGCCGACCGTCTTGACAGCGACGTCGTTTGCCGCGCTGACTTACATCGGCTTCGACGGCGTCACGACGCTTTCCGAAGAGGTTGAGAACCCCAAACGCAATGTCTTGCTGGCGACCGTGCTGACGTGCGTCTTCGCAGGGGTTTTCAGCGTACTGGAGGTCTACTTGGGTGCGCGCGTATGGCCGGACTGGAACACGTTTCCGAACCTGGAAACGGCCTTCATGGACATCTGCCGGCGCGTGGGCGGGCTGTTGCTGTTCCACGGTATGGGGGCGATTCTCATGCTGGCGGCCTTCGGCAGCGCGCTCACCGGCGGGCTCGGAGCCGCGCGCCTCCTCTACGGGATGGGTCGAGACAACGTTTTCCCGCGGGGAATCTTCGGTCATCTCAGCCCGAAGACCAGCACGCCGAGTTACAGCATCGCGCTGATCGGACTCGTCGCGTTCGGTGGAGCCGTGGGGCTGAACTACATCGGCCACGCATACCAGCACGCCGGCGAAACGCTCAACTTCGGGGCCTTCCTGGCCTTTATGGGAGTGAACTTCGCCACCTTCTGGCAGTTCACCGTCCTCGGGCGCCCGGGGCGGGAACGCCGGATCTTCGTCGACGCGGTCCTGCCGCTTTTCGGCTTCGCCTTCTGCGCCGTCATCTGGTGGAAGCTGCACCTGATCGCCAAAGTCGTAGGCGGCATCTGGTTCGCCATCGGCGTCGGTTACGTTGGGATCAAGACCCGGGGTTTTCGCGAAAAACCCATGATGATCGATTTCACCGATTCGTGAGCGC
>QHZM01000055.1 GCA_003224665.1 Acidobacteriota bacterium | reverse complement strand
GGAGGGCCGTCCATGATCCGGTCCGCGGCCAAGAACTTTGAGGATGTCACCGTGATAGTGGACGCGGCCGACTTTCCCGCCGTCCTCGATGAACTCCGCAAGAACGGAGGCTCGGTCTCACGCGAGACCCGCGCACGCCTGGCCCTGAAGGCTTTCGCGACAACCGCGGCCTACGACACCGCCATTGCCAACACGCTGCGGTGCCGGACGGGGTCCTCGTCGCGGGCTTTTCCTGAAACGCTCCTCCTGAACTTCCGCAAGATCATGGACCTCCGCTACGGGGAGAACCCTCACCAGCAGGCGGCCTTGTATGCGAGCCCCGAGGCGCAGGGCCGGGGACTGGCCGCGGCCAGGCAGCTCCAGGGAAAGGAACTTTCCTTTAACAATTTTTTGGACTTGGATGCGGGCTGGCGACTCGTCCGGGAATTTCCCGAACCTTCGACCGTCGTCATCAAGCATACGAATCCTTGCGGCGTGGCCACGGGAGCGACGGTCGCGGAGAGCACCAAGCGGGCGCTCGAGGTTGACCCGGTATCGTCGTTCGGTTCCGTCATTGCCGCCAACCGGAAATTAGACGGCGCGGCTGCGGAGTCCTTGGCGCAGATTTTTGTTGAGGCGGTCGTCGCTCCGGGCTTTGAGGCCGCCGCGCTTGAGCGTCTGGCCGCGAAGAAAAACCTCCGCCTGCTGGATCTGTCCGCTGCCTCGGGTGAAGAGCCCGGGCTTGAATTCAAGACCATCGGAGGAGGTTTGCTCGTCCAGCGCCCCGACATTTTGGGCGCAGAGCCCGAGCGGTGGAAGTGCATCACCGAGCGGCAACCGGGCGAGGAAGAGAAACGCGCGCTTGTTTTTGCCTGGCGCGTCGTGAAGCACGTCAAATCGAACGCCATTGTCTTCGCGCGCGAGGACAGGCTGGCGGGCGTCGGGGCGGGGCAGATGAGCCGCGTGGACGCAGTCAAAATCGCCGCGAACAAGGCTCGTGAGCTTGGGCATTCGCTCGAGGGGACCGTGGTCGCCTCGGATGCGTTCTTCCCCTTTCCGGACGGCGTCGAAGAAGCTGCGCGCGCCGGGGCCAAAGCCGTGGTCCAGCCGGGCGGCTCGGTTCGGGACGGCGAAGTGATCGCCGCGGCAAACCGGCTCGGGCTGGCGATGCTCTTTACCGGCGTCAGGCACTTCCGGCACTAGACGAAGGGGGACCCTCCGTCCGCTATTGAACTGTCTTAATTGCATTTTCGTCGAAGAAAAAAGGAGTAATTGAACGCCAGCCGGCGATTTCTCGCCGGGTCTGATCGACTGTCTGATTCCTGCCGGAAGAAATTTCCCCGCCAGGTCGGTCATGGGCCAACGGGCTGAGGGTCCGCCCACTATGACTTGGGCGCGTAGTAGCCTTCCCGCGCCACGATGCGATATTTCACCTGTTTCCCTTTTTCGTTCTGGACCCTCAAAGTATTCCCCTGCTCGTCCACCAGATCGATCTTCAGCTTGTGATACTTGCCGTCCTTTGAAGGGTTGGAGGGAATAAAGCCCAAGCTGTACTGCGTGCGGAGCTGGGAGGCAATCTGCTGGTAAACGGACGGCAGCTCGGCTTCGAAGCGGGGGAAGTAGGCCTGCCCCCCGGAGTATTGTGCGATAAAACTCAACTGGCTTTTTGCCGTAATGGCCGTCATGCTGCCGGCTGTTCGTACGTCGATGAATTCCAGAATGCTGATGGGGTAGATGGCGGCGTCGGAAGCCTTCGAGATTTTGAGCATTTCGCCGTAGGTCAGCTTGCTGAACGTGTCGATTCCGGTGCAGATGCCAATGATGGCCTTTCGCCCCTGGATGTCCTTCATGCGGTCGATCGTGAACGCCAGGGCGTCATACAGGTTGATCTCGCTGAAGCCGGGGATGCGCAGAGTGTCAAGCGCCGCCCGGACCTGGTACCGGTCCTGGGTGAAGTCGGTCAGGATGTGCGGCTGCATGTCAAAGTCAACCACCGCCACCCAATCTTTCGGTTGCATGTAGTTGATGAATTGGTAGGCGTCTTCCAGGGCGAGGTAGAGGAACCCCCACCACTTGTTGCTGAACTCGATCAGCATGCACACGGTGAGCGGCGCTTCCGTAGTGGAAAAATTCGAGAGGGTCTGTGGCACACCGTCGTCCAAGACCTTGAAATTTTTCCGGGTCAGGCTTGAAATTGGGTATCCGTTTTTGTCCAGGACGGACACGTCCACGTTAATAAGGTTTGTTGTTGCGGAGAGCGTGAAGACCTCTTTGGGATTGATCTTTTCGGGCGGCTTCCGAGCCGGCGGAGGAGGACCGGGCTGGGTCTTTTTGGGGACCAGGACGGTTTCGTCCGCCGACGGCTTGGGACCCGTCGAGGGTTGCTGCTCCCCTTGTGATTGCGCAAATGTTTTTTGACCGAATGCCGAAAAGACGAGGAAGGCCCAGGCTGCAAGAACCGGGACGACCCCGCGCGGATTTCTAATCATACCCCCTCCTTGGCCATGTCTGTCCGTGGACGGATGATGATGCCATTCGTTCCCTCAACGGTCAACTAAGCATATGGATGGCGATCGGGTGGCAAAAGTTTGCATCGAACTTAGGGCTGGCCGGCAAGAACCCCGTTTGACATTAACAGGCATGAGTCTTGGCCACCGAGTCGCGACATAGAAAATGAGGCGATAAAGAGGGCGCCCGCGACGCGACTGCCGAGGTTGGTCAGGGCCGCAAGGTCCGGATGCGGCGAAGAAATTGAGCAGCCTCGCGGGTGTAATTTTTGTGGCCAACATCCTTATATTTCAACACATTAGAGAGCTTGACAAAGGCCCTTTTTATGGCAGAATAAAAGGGCCGGGAGAGTGCTCAAAAAGTTGTTGACTTCCCGGCTATGGTGAACTAGGCTTTCCGCCAGGTCTTGGTTTGCGAGCCCCTTAAAATTCCTGGAGGAGAGCCAATGAAGAACCGTATTCTGGCGTTTTTGTTGGCGCTGCTGGTCGTGCTCACGGGCATGACTCTGCGTCGAGCTGCAATGGGAACGGGCGCAACACCCACCCGTGTCCCGGTGGCAACGGGCGTTTCACCGATGCCGCCATTTCCGCCGGCAAAATAAGCTTCCGAGGATCGCCAGAGCGACCCGGAAGGAGTCGGCGGCAGTTAGCCCCTTGCCGGGCCGCTCATGGTTGAGAAGCTGATCAGTGATGTGCTTCAGTACGGGGGGTACGCCGTCGAACTCCTCCTTGTCTGCCTCCTCGTGTTTCGCGGCCATTACAGGCGGCTAGTCGTCGTCACTTTCTACGTCAGCTTGCTGTTGCTGACGGACGGCGTGATCAGGCGCGGGATCCTCGACCACTTTGGGATCTCCTCTCGGCAGTATTGGTATTGTTTCTGGCTCACCGACGTCCTCCTGGCCCTTGCGTCCTTTTTGGTTGTCTGCTCTTTCTTCCGCCGTGCGTGTCTCCGCGAAGATAAGATGTGGCGGTTCATCCGCCAAGCGCTCGTTTGCGTTTTCATCCTGGTCCTGGGTATTTCCTCTTTATCCCTTTCCCGCAACTATAGCCAGCTGACCGCCTCATTCATTGTCGAGTTCGAGCAGAACCTCTGTTTCACCTGTGTCGTGCTCAATACCCTCCTTTATCTGCTCATGCAGCAAATCGAGTCGCCGGATGAGGAGCTGGGGTTGCTGGTGTGCGGCATTGGAATTCAGTACGCCGGGCCGGCAGCAAGCTTTGCACTCGCTCACTTGACGTTCGGGGAGCATTTCTCGGAATTCCTGATCAAGCTCATGATGCCGGTCTGCACACTGGGAATGCTTTTGACTTGGTTTTACGCCGTTGTCCGAATGCCGAAAGTGGGAGTTGTGCGTGCGGCCGCAGGTAAATTCGCGGGCGTGGAAGAGGCCGCTGCTGGCAGAGTTTGATCGAGGTGTCACGTGGTCTTAGCCGCCTTGATTTTGATCCTTTCGACGGCACTCTTCTTCTTCTATCTCCAGGTCATCTGCCAGAGGATCTTGCGCCGGCGGTTCGAGCAGGAATTTTTCCAGTCGATTGTGAATGCGAACCGGCTGGAATTCCCCTCCGTGCGGCGCGCGATCGAAGAATTTGACGCGCCGGTGGACTACGCTCGCCTCCGCATGATGCTGAGGTGCGACTTTCTGGCGCTCGCCTATCTGCTCAAAAATGCCGCCAACGTCCGCCAGCGCTACTCGCGCGAAGAGCGTTTGCTGATCTTCTACTTTCGGCTGACCTCTTGGTCGCTTTTCGGTCGACACCTCCTGCGGCTGCGGGAGAAGCCCTCGGTCCTGAAGCTGACCGCGATCCTGCAGTATTTTGCCAATGTGGTCGGCGAGAGGGTCAACACGGTTCGCTTTGGAAACCTTACCGCTGCCGACTACCTCCTGAACGTCTAGCCTTCCGCTTGCCGGTCTTGACTCCCTCCTCTCTTTCTCTCCATCTTGCCGGTATACTCCTCCTGCATGAGGATCGAACTGTTGAGGAAGGACGAGGCGCCCGAGAGGCGCCGCGCAAAAATCATCTGCACGCTCGGCCCGGCCACGGATGACCCACACGTCCTGGCGGACCTGCTCGACGCCGGCATGGACGTGGCGCGGCTGAACTTCTCGCACGGCACTCCGGTCGAGCACGCGCGGCGTTTGCGGCTCTTGCGTCGCGTGGCGCGCGAGCGGGGCAAGACGGTCGCCGTCCTCCAGGACTTGCAAGGACCGAAGATTCGCACCGGGACGCTTGAACGAGGCGGGCCGGTCGAGCTGCGCACCGACTCCCGCATCAGGCTCACCACGCGCCCTCTTCCCGGGAACGACCGCCTGATTTCGACTAATTACCGTGACCTGCCGCGCGAGGTCAGGCCCGGGAGCCGCGTCCTGCTTTCCGACGGGCTGATCGAACTCCGCGTGCTGCGGATTGCAGGGCGCGATATCTCCTGCCGGGTCGTCAACGGCGGCGAACTCCGCGAGCACCAGGGCATCAACCTCCCCGGAATCCCTCTGCGGGTCTCGGCCCTTACGCAAAAGGACCGGGTTGACCTTGAGTTCGCCCTCGAGCACGGCTTGGACTATATTGCTCTTTCCTTTGTCCGACGCGCGGAGGACATCCTCGAGCTCAAGCGCATCCTGGGGAAGGCGGGCAAGAGCATCCCCGTGGTCGCCAAGCTCGAAAAGCCCGAGGCCATTGATCGTCTGGAGGAAATCCTCGGCGTCGCTGACGCGGCAATGATTGCGCGCGGCGATCTGGGCGTCGAGCTGCCGCCCGAACTGGTCCCCGTCATCCAGAAGCGCGTCATCGAGCGCGCAAACGCGATGAGGGTGCCGGTCATCACGGCCACCCAGATGCTCGAATCGATGACCCTTCAACCGCGGCCCACGCGCGCCGAAGCTTCCGACGTGGCCAACGCCATTTTCGACGGCGCGGACGCCTTGCTGCTGTCGGCCGAGACCGCAATGGGCCGCTTCCCTTGCGAAGCGGTGCGGATGATGGAGCGGATCATCGTCGCCACGGAAGCGAGCCGCCGCTACGGCTGGTACTCTCGCCGGCGGCGGAGCGGCGAACTGAACCTGAACGTCCCGGAAGCCATCTGCGAGAGCGTCGCCCACATCACGCAGGAGCTCGACGTGAAGGCGATCGCAGTCTTCACGCAGTCGGGGTCGAGCGCGCGGCTGGTGTCGAAGTACCGGCCGCGAGTGCCGGTGTTCGCCTTTTCGCCCCTCCACGAGGTGCTGCGTCGTACGGCCCTCTACTGGGGCGTCTATCCCGTTCACATGCCGCGTGTCCGTTCGACCGACAACATGGTGGAGGGGGCAGCGAGCCGGTTGCGCGAACGCGGCGCGGTCGGGCCGGGGGACCTGGTCGCCGTCGTCGCGGGGACCCCGATCGCAAAACGCGGCACGACGAATTTCCTGAAACTCCA
>QHZM01000054.1 GCA_003224665.1 Acidobacteriota bacterium | reverse complement strand
ACCGGCGCGGTCCTCTACCACGCCCTCAACGGAATTCGGATCATCATCATCGATTTCTCGCCGGAAGCCACGGTGATTCACCGGAAGCTTTTTTACGCGGTGGTTATGTTATTCGCTCTCCTTTATATCCCTGCCGCCCTTTACATGCTCGAGTGGCTGTTCAAATAGGGAGTGCCGATGAACGGTACGGGGCGTCCTAGACCCGAAAGCGGGTTCGAACTCTATGCGTGGCTCTTCATGCGAGTCTCCGGCGTGGTGCTGCTCGTCATGGCGCTCGCGCACCTGGCCATCATGCACGTCGTCAATAACGTTGAGGTCATCGATTATCAATTTGTCGTCCGCCGCTATTTGACCCCGTTCTGGCGGACGTACGACCTGGTGATGTTGTGGCTGGCCTTGATTCACGGACTGAACGGGGTGCGCACGCTCGTGGAGGACTATGTGGGCGCGCCCGGCTGGCGTGTGGCGGCCCTCGCCTCGCTTTATGTGATTGGCTTTGTCTTTCTGGCACTGGGTTCGCTCGTGATCCTGACGTTTCGTCCTGTTGCGAACCCTTAGGCGGAGGCGCCGGGGAGCAGCACCGGATCCACGCCGCCCTTTCGGGGCCGGCTGGGAAGCGGAAATCCACGTTCGATTTGAGCCGATGTACCAGCGTTACGACGCAGTGATTGTCGGAGCCGGAGGCGCGGGCTTGATGGCGGCCCTGAACCTTGCGGGCCACGGCCACGTGGCCGTGATCAGCAAGCTCTATCCGATCCGCTCGCATACCGGCGCGGCCCAGGGAGGCATCGGCGCGGCGCTCGGGAACCTCGAAGAAGACCACTGGGAATGGCACATGTTCGACACCGTCAAGGGCGGCGACTACCTCGCCGACCAGGACGCAGTGGAAATCCTCTGCCGGGAAGCGGTGGAGACGGTTTACGAGCTCGAGCATTGGGGCCTGCCGTTCAGCCGCACCCCGGACGGCAAAATCGCGCAGCGGCCCTTCGGCGGGCACACGCGCGAATACGGCAAGGCGCCTGTGCGGAGGTCGTGCTACGCCGCCGACCGCACCGGCCACATGATTCTCCAGACGCTCTACCAGCAGGGAATCAAGAACCAGGTCCACTTCTACAACGAGTTCCATCTTCTCGACCTCTTGATCGAGCAGGGGCGCTGCGCCGGCGTCGTGGCCCTGTGCCTCGCGACGGGAGAGATTTACACCTTTCACGCCAAGGCGGTGATCCTTGCCACCGGCGGCTGTGGCAGGATCTACCGCGTCACTTCGAACGCGCTGGCGCTCACGGGCGACGGCATGGCCGTGGCGTTGCGGCGCGGCATTCCGCTCGAAGACATGGAATTTTTCCAGTTTCACCCCACGGGGATTTACAAGTTGGGAATCCTGTTGAGCGAGGCGGCTCGCGGCGAAGGCGGCATCCTGAGGAACCGCGACGGAGAGCGATTTATGCAGCGCTACGCTCCGACACTGCTCGACCTCGCGCCGCGCGATATGGTGTCCCGGGCAATCTATCGGGAAGTGCAGCAGGGGCGCGGCATCGACGGAAAGAATTACGTTCACCTCGACGTGAGGCACCTCGGCAGCGAAGTGCTCGACCAGAAGCTTCCTGACATCACCGATTTCGTCCGCACCTATCTCGGCATCGACCCCCTGCGTGAGCCCGTGCCCGTGCAGCCGACAGCCCATTACGCCATGGGCGGACTCCCCACCGACCTCGAAGGCCGCGTCGTGATTGACGAGAAGAACACTCCGCTGCCCGGGTTGTATGCGGCCGGCGAAGTGGCTTGCGTCTCCGTTCACGGCGCGAACCGCCTGGGGACGAATTCGCTTGTGGATATCCTTGTCTTCGGCCGCCGCGCGGGCCGCCACGCGGGAAAATACATCGAGGAAAATGACTGGGTCCCTCTGCCGCCGAGTCCCGACGGGCCAGCCCAGGACCTCGTGAATCAGCTCCTGAGCGGAAACGGAAACGAACGGGCTGCGGCCATCCGCGATACACTTCAGGACGAAATGATGGACAAGGCCGGCGTCTTCCGCGAAGCCAAAGGCCTGGAGGCGATGCAGCAAAAGTTGCGCGAGCTCCGCCAGCGGTACCGCCAGGTGAAGGTCGAAGACCGCGGCAGGAAATATAACACCGAGCTGCTCGAGGTAATCGAGCTCGGCGGGATGATCGAAATCTCGGAAGCCCTCGTCGCCGGCGCGCTGGCCCGCCAGGAGAGCCGCGGCGCGCACTCCCGCGAAGACTTCCCGAAACGCGATGACCCGGGTTGGCTGAAACACTCCTTGGCGTATCAGACGCCGAAAGGCATTGAGCTCAAGTTCAAGCCGGTGACCATCACGAAGTTCGAGCCGAAGGAGAGGAAGTATTGAGCGAGGCAGGAGTTCCCGCACCGCACGCCGAATTCCGCTCTGGCTATGGGGCCGGCGTGTCCGCGCGGCGAGCGAGGTCAATCGAGTCGAGGCTTTTATATGAAGGTCACGCTGAAAATCCGGCGATTTAATCCGGAGAAAGATGAAAAGCCCTGGTGGGGGGAGTACGAGGTTGAGGCCGAGCCTACCGAACGCCTGCTCGACGCACTGAACTACGTCAAGTGGTACGTGGACGGGACTCTGACCTACCGCAGGTCCTGCGCGCACGGCGTTTGCGGCTCGGACGCGATGCTGATCAACGGAAGGAACGCTCTGGCCTGCAAGGTCCTGCTTAAGAGCGTGGGGAACAAGGTCACGGTCGAGCCGATGCGGGGCCTCCGCGTCATCAAAGACCTGCTGGTGGACCTCGAACCCTTCTTCGAAAAATACAAGCAGGTGAAACCCTACCTGATCACCCATTCGCTCACGCCGGAAAAGGAACGAATGCAGTCACCCAAGGAGCGCGAGGTGTTCGACGACACGACTCGCTGCATCCTTTGCGCGGCATGCACCACCTCCTGCCCGTCGTTCTGGGCCAACCCGGAGTACGTCGGCCCGGCGGCCATCGTCAACGCCCACCGGTTCATTTTTGATAGTCGCGACGAAGGGCGGGAAGAGCGTCTGGAAATTCTGAACTCGAGCGACGGCGTGTGGCGCTGCCGCACGATCTTCAACTGCGTGGACGCCTGCCCGCGCGGCATCAACGTGACGCGCGCCATCGGTGAAGTGAAGAAGGCGCTGCTTTTCCGAAAAGTGTGACGCGCCGCCGCGGGACTAATCGTCAGGAGCTGGGCTCGTTCGTTTCACGGGGCTAGAAGTGACTGGGAGGGCGCGAGGCGCTCCTCTTTGCGGCTCCAACGCGAAAAATTCGATGTCACGTCTTGCCTCCGAAAGTCCTCCATCTGAAGTTCGCCACTTTAAGAACTCGCCACCCGCAAGAGGCGATTCGTTTCCGAGCTCGGTCCATTCCGGAGGGCACCAATGACAATTCTTGGAGGGAATAGAATTTCTCGCCGCAGCCTGCTTGCCGGAGCGGGAGGCTCATTTGTTGCGTCTGCCGCACCCTTCGGGGCTGCATCAATCGGGCGAGGGTCGTCAAAGGCCGGCAAGCCTTACAACTTGCTCATCAAGGGCGGGAAGGTCATTGACCCTTCGCAGGGCCTCGAGGCGCCGCGCGACGTGGCGATTCGCCAGGGAAAGATTGCCCTGATCGCTCCTGAGATTCCGGCGTCCGATGCGGCGGATGTGCTGCCGGCGGAAGGCAAGCTTGTCACGCCCGGCCTGATTGACCTCCACACCCACGTTTTCCCTTACGTCGGCCCATACGGCATCGAGCCGGACCCGTATTTCGTGAGGCGAGGCGTGACGACGGCCCTTGACGCCGGCACCTCCGGCGCGTTCACTTTTCAGGCCTTTCGGAATTTCGTCATCAGCCGTGCAGCCACCAGAATCCGAGCGCTCCTTCACGTGGTCTCCATCGGCATGGTGGCGGGGAGCACGCCGAATATGGGCGAGCTCGAAGACCTGCGCTACTGCGACCCGAAGCTTGCAGCCCAGGTGGCCGGCGCGAACAGAGACCTGATTGTTGGTTTCAAGATTCGATTCTCGAATCAATACACCGGACCGAACGACCTTGAGGGGATGAAGCGCGCGCGGGCCGCAGCCGACGCGGCCGGGCTGCCCTTGATGGTCCACATCGGAGGGTCCTACACTCCACTCGAGGAATTCCTGGCGGGATTGAAAAAGGGCGACGTGGTGACGCACTCATTCAACAGCCACCCTCACGGGCTCCTGGACGGGGCCGGAAAGGTCGCGCCGGCGGTCCTTGAGGCGCGCGGGCGCGGCGTGCTATTTGACGTGGGACACGGCGCGGGCAGCTTCTCGTTTGAAGTCATGGAGAAGTGCCTGGCGCAGGGTTTTCTGCCTGACACCATTTCGAGCGACCTCTATACCGCCAACATCCACGGGCCCGTCTATGATCTGCCCACGACGCTCTCAAAGTTCTTGCTGCTGGGCCTCGGCCTCCGCGAGGTGATCGAGCGTTCGACCGCCAACGCGGCCCGCGCCTTTAATTTTGGGGCGGAAATCGGGACGCTCGAACCCGGCGCTGAGGCGGACGTCAGCGTTTTTGACTTGAAAGAAAGCGATTTTACTTTTACGGACGCCGACGGCAAATCGCGCACGGGACGACAAAAGCTCGTGCCGGTTGCGACCGTTCGTGGTGGGAAAGTGTTTTTGCCTGCCGGCTAGCGCCTCGATCCTCTTGAACTCTTTAGTGAGCTTAACAACGACTCGCCGCGCAATTCTCCAGAAACTGCGGGCCATGGGCAGCCCGCGAGTCGCACAAAGCATGGCGCGCTTCGGGATCTCCACCCGGGATGCCCTGGGCATTCCGATGCCCACGCTGCGCAAGCTGGCGCGCGAAATTGGAAGCAGCCATCAGCTTGCTTTGGAGCTTTGGAAGTCGGGTCTCCACGAAGCCCGCACCCTCGCGGCGCTGATTGATGACCCCGAAAGGGTCACTGAGGCGCAGATGGAGCGCTGGGCCGGCGAATTTGACTCCTGGGACGTGTGCGATTGTTGCTGTGGCAATTTGTTCGATAAGACCGCGTTCGCTTACCGGAAGGTGGCGGAATGGACCCGCAGGAGAGAAGAGTACGTCAAGCGCGCGGGTTTTTCCCTGATGGCGGCGCTCGCCGCGCGTGATAAGAAAACCGCCAATAATAAATTCCTGAGGTTTCTCCCGCTCATAAAGCGCGAATCAACCGACGAGAGAAACTTCGTCAAAAAGGCGGTGAACTGGGCCCTACGCCAGATCGGCAAGCGCAATTTGGAACTCCATCGCGGCGCGGTCGAGACGGCGCTCGAGATCAAGAAGCTGGATTCGAGAAGCGCACGGTGGATCGCCGTCGATGCTTTGCGGGAACTACGCAGCGCGGCGGTTGGGCGGAGGTTGAGACGGAAAAAAGCCGGGGCGGGTTGAGGGGGAGGTGCGGGCTCGGACTTTTCGGAAGCTCCAGAAGCGGGGCCGCGTCGTACACAGGCCTGTAGGGGTGAAGACCCTCCCAGGCAGGGTTACTTCAAGGTCTCCCCGAGGAACCCCAGTGTGCGCGCCCAGGCATCGACGGCAGCATCCTGGCGGTAGCCGTCCTTATTGTTCGGGTTCTCGAAGGCGTGGCCCGCGCCATCGTAAATTTTGACGTAGATCACTTTACCAGCATCCTTCATGGTTTTTTCAAAAGCCCGCACGGCGTCGCGCGTGATGCCGCGGTCTTCGGCTCCGAAAATTCCGAGCACCGGCGCTTTAATAGCGCCAATGTCGGCTGGGTCGGTGGGCATCGCGCCGTAGTGGACGACGCAAGCGGCAAGCCTTGGCTCGTGGACGGCGAGCTGGAGCGAGAGTCCGCCACCCATACACCAGCCGATGGAACCGATTTTGTCCTTCTCCACATCAGGTCTTGAGGCCAGATATTCAAACCCGGCCCTGAGGTCACGGACGGCGCGGTCCTGCGGCATCCCGCGCATCAGCTCGTGAGCTTCGTCTCGACTGCCGGCGCTC
>QHZM01000053.1 GCA_003224665.1 Acidobacteriota bacterium | reverse complement strand
CTCCCTTCGAAAGTATCCCCAAGGCGAGCGCCTTGCGACGTGATCGGACGCATCAGCCGGACGGTGAGGGCGGTGCCCGTCGGAATTACTTCTGTCGGGTTTGAAACGAGCGACCCTAGGACCTTGATCCCAATAAACAGACCAAGCGCCACCGCCGCAATGGCTGCGACACGGAGCAAGACGCGATAGAGCTTCTGCAGAATTCCCGACTGGACCAGAGTTGGACCTCCGAAACTACCCGCTCGATTTTTACAGCACTCAATGTGCCAATCGTCGCTGTCTGGAATTCAAAGGAAGAAAAGGAGATAGAGGTCAAAGGAATTCCCATGGACTCGCGACCCGTGTAAGTCTGAACTCGCTTGTGTAGTCTTGACAATGTGCGCTGGCTTGGCCGAACGCTAGGGACGGGCGTTCCCCCCTTAGCTTAAAGTTTAACGTTCGCCGGAAGCAGTGTAAAATATTCACAGCACCTGGAGGAGCTGTCGCGTGGTCAAAGGTTCAAAGGTCCTCGTCGTCGAGGACGACGCCGCCGAGCGTCAGGGAATGGCGGATTTGCTTTCGGCCTGGGGCTATGAAGTTGAAGCGGCCCCGGACGGCGTCGAAGCCCTGGAAAAAATACCTTCCTTCGATCCCGCCGTCATTATTTCCGACCTGCGCATGCCGCGGATGGGCGGCATGGAGCTGCTCAAGCAAGTCCGCGACTCGCGCCTCGCCTCGAGTTTCATCATGCTGACCGCGCAGGGCACGATTGAAGAGGCGGTGGAGGCGACGAAACTCGGCGCATTCAATTTCCTCGAAAAGCCGGTGGACACCAAGCGCCTGCAGGTGGAACTGCGGAACTCGCTCGAGCGTCACGAAAGCGAGCGGCAGCTTGAAATCGCGCACCGGCGCCTGCGTGACGCGGGAATTCTCGGGAGCCTGGTGGGCCGCTCGAAAAAGATGCAGGAAGTGATGTCGCTGATCGGGCTGGTCGCCCCGTCCACCGCGTCGGTCCTGATCGCCGGCGAGAGCGGCACGGGAAAGGAGCTGGCTGCGCGCACCATCCACCAGCTCAGCCCGCGCAGCTCGAAGCCTTTCGTGGCCGTCAACTGCGCGGCCATCCCCGAGACCCTGATGGAGAGCGAAATCTTCGGGCACGAGAAAGGCGCCTTTACCGGGGCCGTCGAGCGGCGCGTGGGCTGCTTCGAGCTGGCCGACGAAGGGACTCTGCTGCTGGATGAAATCGGGGAAATGCCCGTTGCGACTCAGGCGAAGCTGTTGCGCGTTCTCGAAGATTCAAAGGTCCGCCGGCTGGGGAGCAAGTCCGAGATTTCCGTCAACGTGCGCGTTCTGGCGGCGACCAACAAAGTTCCGGAAGAAGCGGTGGCCAAAGGCCAGTTGCGGCGCGACCTCTTCTTCCGGCTGAATGTGGTGAACATCGCCATGCCGCCCCTGCGCGAGCACCTCGAGGACCTGCCGGAGGTGGTTGAAGCCCTTTTGCAGGACCTCAACCGGAAGCACAGCCGGTCGGTGAGCGGCGTTGATGACGATGTGTTGGAACTTTTCCGGCGCTATTCGTGGCCCGGGAACGTGCGCGAGCTGCGCAACACGCTCGAGCGGGCGGTGGTCGTCTGTCGGGACGAAATGCTGCGGAAGAAAGACCTGTCCCCCGGCTTCGGCGCGCCGCCGCGGCCCGATGTTGACGACGGACTGCGCCTGCGCCCCGGCATGCCGGTGGCCGAAGCCGAACGCCGCCTGATCTACGAGACTCTGGCCTTCACCCAAAACAACAAGACCCGGGCGGCGGAGATGCTCGGAATCAGCCTCAAAACCCTTCACAACAAGCTGAAGGAGTATGAGAGTCAGCCTCAAGGCTAAGCTAACGGGGCTAATTGCCTTCCTGGTCCTGCTCGTGGTCCTGGCCACGTCCACGCTGTATCTGTCCAGCCTCTCCAGCCAGGCCCTCGGCGAAGTCGAAAGCAAAGCGCAATACCTGGCCAACGAAATTTACCACGAGGCGAGCGCTGTCCTGGCCCAGAGCCGCATGCCCTCGACGAAGTCCCCGGCCGACTCCGAAGAGCTTCGCCGCTTTGTCCAGTCCACCCTGGTCTCCGACCCCGGGCTCAATTCCATGATGGAGTCGGCGGTCGGCTACTCGCCCACGATCTATTACGTCTGCATCACCGACGAGCGCCTGGAAGTCCTGATCCACGACGACCCGGGCGAAATCGGCCGCCGTTTTGTCCCCGCGAATTCTTTTCGGGGACTCGTCCGCGCCGGGGTAGTCCGCCAGCTTCAGGTGATTTACGGGCCTCCGCGCGTTTACGAAGTGGTGCTGCCGCTGGCCATAGGTGACAAGCCCCTGGTGGACGTGCGCGTCGGCGTCTCGACGGTCTTCTTGCGTGACAAAATCACTCCTGATTTGCACGCGGCTTTGGCGCTTTCGGTCCTGACCATCCTCCTCGCCACCGTCTCCGCGGGGCTGCTTTCCTACCGCGTCCTCCGCCCGCTCGAGTCCATTTCGGAAGGCGTCGAGAGACTGGCGCGGGGTGAGTTCATGGAGCCGGTGCAGCTCAAGCGACGGGACGAGTGGGGCATCCTTTCCTCGAAGCTGAACTTGCTGGGAGAACAGTTGCGGGGCGAAAAGGCCGCGTTTGTGCAACTCAAGGAAAACCTCGATCAACTGTTTTCAAACCTGGCGGACGGACTGCTGCTGTTCGACCGTCAGGACCGGCTCGTGCTGGCGACGCCTGCGGCATCGCGTTTTCTTCGCAGCTCGCCCGAGTCCCTGGTCCATCATCCGGCCAGCGAGGTCTTTTCGAGCGACAACGCGCTCGACCATTTGCTCCGGCAGGCGTTCCGCTCCCGGCATTCAACGCCCTGGCAGACGGTCGAGCTGGCCGACCACTCGGGGCCGGTGCGCGTGGCCGTCAACGTCCAGTTTGTCGAGGAGGAGGGCGAACGCGTCGGGTGCCTCGTCACGCTTCGCGACGCGAGCACTCGCGCCCAGCTCGAAGACCAGATTGACGTCAGCACGAAGCTCGCGGCCCTGGGAAGGCTGACTTCCGGCGTCGCCCACGAAGTCAAAAACCCGCTGAACGCCATGGTCCTCCAGGTGGAAGTGCTCAAGGCGAAGCTTGCCGACCAGGGCCAACGCGTGATGCCGCAGCTTGAAACTCTCTCGACGGAAATCCGCAGGCTCGACCGCGTCGTCAAGACCTTCCTCGATTTTACCCGGCCGGTCGAACTCCGCCCGAGCGACACGGAAATTGAGGCCCTGGTCCGGGAGGTGTTCACTCTGGCCGAGCCCCAGGCGCGGCAGAACAACGTCCGCCTGGTCCTCGAACCGGACGGCGCGGGTATAGGCATTCCGCCCGAAGCGCGGCCGAAAATTTTTTCTCTCTACTACACCACGAAGCCCGGCGGGACCGGCATAGGACTGGCGATGGCCTACCGGATCATTCAGCTCCATAACGGCTCTATCGATTATTCGAGCGAAGTGGACCGGGGAACCACGTTCCGCGTCGTCCTGCCGAGATAGCCCTCTGGTGTCTCCGCCCGTGTTACAATCTTTGGCTGCTTGAGAAACCCAGGTCTTTTGTCAATTGTCGGCATAGGGCTGCTCTTTGGCGGCTGTCCAAAGAGGCAGGCGGGTCTGCGGATTGTTTACGCGCCCGCTCCCGCGGCTTCAGCTACAGCGAATCAGCCCGCTGAAACGTGGGTGGTTGAGGAACCATTGCCTCCTCCGCAGGAGACCGTGGAAGCTGCGCCCGAGAAAGGAACTCCGCCCAAGCCTCAGCGACAGCAACGGCCTGCGTCGCCAAACGAGCCTCTTGAACCGGGTGACGCCGCGCCTGCTGAGCCGCCGGCGGCCGTCGAGATTCCCGCGCTCGAACCGCGTCAGACCCAGGGACCCGCGCTCCGGGGACAAATCCTCGGACGGCAGAATGACCTTCAGGCCCGAATCGAAAAACTCGCGCGAGCCAATAAACTCTCGGCAACAGGCCGCAAGACGCTCGAGGACGCGCGCACCTTCCTTGCCCAGTCAGGGAAAGCGCTCGAAGAGGGCGATCTGCAGCGGTCGCTGAACCTGGCGTGGAAGGCCTCTCTGCTCGTGGCTGCCCTCGAACAAGGAAAAGAATAGTTCGCGATGATCGGACCGGACGGGGGCCAAGCAAAACTCCGAAAGCCGGGAAGGCAAATCCACCTGCTGAGCGCTTGTCCCTTATGCCACTCTATTTCTCCTCGCACACTACCGCGTGCCTCACCAAGCAGGCCCTGCGGCAACTCATGAAGGAATTCCTCGAAGCAAAAGAGGTCGAAGTCCACCGCTGCGTCGCCGGACAGATCGGCGGGCGCATGCTTATCGAGGCCGTGGCGCCGGACCAGCGGACGCTTGAAAAGTGGTTTGAAGCGCGCCGGATCAACTGCGAATGGGTATTGCGCGTGGACCTCGACGCGCAGCGCGGGAATATCGTGGAGTATTGACGCGGCCTGGATCCGCCCGGGGCCGTCCGTCCCCGCGATCACTGCCCTTCAACTCCCGGATTCCGATTCCATTGTGTACGCATTTCTGCGTGGAGCTTCGCCGGAAGGTATTGCCCATTCTTTCCCCCTCATCACTCTCGAGGAAGTTTACGGAGCCATCGCTTTCTACCTGGCCCACCAGGCGGAGATAGACGCTTATTTGCGGCAGGGTGAATCGGAATTCGACGCGCTCCGCCAGAAAGTTCGCCAAGCCAATCCCCTTCTGTTCAGGAAGCTCGAAGAAGCTCGCCAACAGACGCCGACTTCCCATCCGTGAAGATACGATTCCAGGCGGATGCGGATTTCAATGAGAACATCGTTGCCGGTGTCCTGCGCCGGGAACCGCAAGTGGATTTCCGCACGGCATTGCAAGGTGGCCTCCGCGGGTTAGATGACATGCAAGCGCTGGCGCTGGCTGCGCAAGATGGGCGAGTCCTTGTTTCCCACGACCGGAAGACCATGCCCGTGCGATTCGCCGAATTCGTCCGAAGCAATACCAGCCCAGGTCTGTTCATTGTCTCGCAAAAGACCGACCTGCTCTCGGCCATTGAAGGGCTGCTTCTCGTCTGGGCAGCCACTGAACCGGAGGAGTGGGTCAATAAGATATGCACAATCCCAATCTGATGCGCGGGTGACGTAGACATGCCGGGGTTTGGGTCACCGCGGGCGAGCGAGCAGCCAAGCGGATTCCGTCAGTAGAACCGCCGACAAGACAGCGCCACTCTTGGACACACGAACATTCCGAGACACAAAGAACCGATCCCCGCGCCACCCGGCCTTTCGCTTTTTTTGGTTTTTGCCTTTTCTCCGGTCTTCCGCTCTACAGCCATTGCCGCCGGTTCGAATAGAAAATCGCTGGACGGCCAGGATATTTCTTTCGGAAGGCGAGATAGC
Organism: Acidobacteriota bacterium; assembly: GCA_003224665.1. Taxonomy (GTDB): domain Bacteria; phylum Acidobacteriota; class Terriglobia; order UBA7540; family UBA7540; genus QHZM01. Next base: position 5,176 of record QHZM01000053.1, on the reverse strand, counting down.
GGCGAAGCATGACGTGGAACCTGCGGTCCGAGGTCTCCAGTCGCTTGTGCGCCATTTTGATCAACGCCCGCTCGACCTCCCAAACGTTTTTCGGCGAGAGGCGCCAGTCGCCCTTCACGAGTTTCCTCAGGTCGGCCACGCCGTAGCCGGTGATCCGTCCCGACCCGTCAACGTAGGGATCAACGTAGCTCATGACGAGCTGCTTCAGCGTGCGGAAGACGGGTTTGCGGCCGTGCAGCCCCGCATCACGGGAGCGCGCGACGGTCCCCCAACGGCTTCGTCGGCGAAATAGAAACAAGACGTGGTCGAGGTTGTCCTGAGACTCGAGATCGAGCAGCAAGGGCGGATAGCCGTGCTGCTCGAGGATGGTCGCCGCAGTGAGCGCCGCTTCCAGGCAGTGGGCTTTCCAGTGCCGGACGACACCTCGGAACGTCCGCAGCGTCTCCTTTCTCTTTTCCCAGTTGTAAGGCAGCGCGCGCAAAAACGCCTGGACCTGTCGCGGCGTCCTGTATTTTCGGATGACCTCCGATTCCTTCGGGCGGAAGGCTTCGCGCAAGGGCGGGGGCGCCGCTCGCGCCTGTTTTCGCTCTCTCATTACTTTTCGGCGCGCGCCGCCTGCCACCTCAGGATCTTGCCTCGTTTTCAAGGCTTCACTCTCAGCCACCCCTTAGCATTTCGCCCAGCGGTCATACCAGAGCTGGAAGCAAAGAAGCGTCCACAGGCCTTTCCTGTGGTCAGCCTGCCCGGACCAATGCTCGTTGAGAAGCCTGCGGACAAAAGACGCGTTGAACAGTCCCTGGCGCTTCAGCCTTTCCTCGCCAAGGTTTTCCTCGAGGAGCGGGCGCAAATCTTGCCTCATCCACTGGGCGATGGGGACGGAAAAGCCTCTCTTTTGTCTGTAAACGGTCTTACGCGGCAGCCATTCCTCAACGGTCTTTTTCAAGATGTGCTTGAGCTGAAAATGCCGGACTTTGAGCGCGGCGGGCAAAGCCGCGGCAAATTCCACCAGACGATGGTCGAGGAAGGGCGCGCGCAGTTCGAGCGAGCACGCCATACTCGCCCGATCGATTTTCACGAGGAGGTTGTCCTCGAGGTACGTCCGAAAATCAAGATAGAGCACCTCGGCCAGCGTGCCCTCAAAGCGCGCACCCTCGAGGACGCGCGCGAGCGGCGAAAAAATCCTTGTCGCCGGTGGCGCGGCGCCGCTGCGCGCCGGCAGGAGGAGCTGGTCGAGCTCCGCGGGCGAAAACATGCCGAACCAGACCAGATGACGCTCGGCCGGGTCTCTTTCAATCTCCGCCAGAAAGCGGCGGAGAAAAAGTCCCATCGGCACCGCCCCGGACGAAACCGGAAGAAACCGCGCCAGGCGGCCCAGGACTCCCCGGCGGAGAAACCGCGGCAGGCGCAGGTAATATTCGGCGAGCTGCGCGCCGAGGTAAGTCGGATAGCCGCCGAAGAGTTCGTCGCTGCCCTCGCCGCTGAGGGCTACTTTGATGTGTGTGCGCGCGAAGCGAGAGAGGAGAAAAGTAGGGACCACCGCCGGGTCACCGATCGGTTCATCGAGGTGACACGCCAGGCTGAGCAGAGCTTCGCGCAAGGCTTGGGCGTCCACCTTCAAGACGTGATGCCGCGTGAGGAAGTGCCGCGCGATGAGGTCCGCGTGGGGCTCCTCGTTGAATGTCTTCTCCTGGAAGGCCACGGAAAACGTATTGACGTTCCCGGGCGTGAGCTCGCTCATCGTGGCGACGATGAGGGAGGAATCGATGCCGCCGCTCAGAAAAACTCCGAGAGGGACGTCGCTCACCAGACGCGACAGAGCGGCCTGCCGCAGACGCTCCCGAAGCTCGGCCTGAAGCCCTTGCTCCTCGCTTCGGTTCACACGCGGCCGGCCCGGTGGCCGAAGGTGGTCCCGCAGGCGCCAGAACGGCTCGATCGTGATCTGCCCGCGTTCCGCCACCAGGCGATGAGCGGCGGGGAGCTTTTTGATTTCGGCGTAAATACTCCGCGGCGCCGGGAAGTAACCGTAGAAAAAATACTGGGCTACAGCGTCAGTATCGAGCGAGCGGCCGATACCCGGGTATTCGAAAAGGGCTTTGATCTCCGAAGCAAACACCAGGGTATGGTCGCGATGCCAGTAGTAGAGTGGCTTCTCGCCGGCGCGGTCGCGGGCCAGGACAAGGCGTTTGGCGCGGTCATCCCAGAGCGCGATGGCGAACATGCCGTTCAGCGCCTGAACGAAGTCGGGGCCCTGGTCTTCGTAGAGGTGAACGATCACCTCACCGTCCGACTTGGTCTTGAACCGGTGACCGCGGCGAACGAGCTCTTGGCGAAGTTCCTGGTAGTTGTAGATCTCGCCGTTGAAGACCAGCGTAACGTCGCCGGTCTCGCTGGAAAGCGGCTGGTCGCCTGTCTGGAGGTCAATGATGCTCAGGCGGCGGATGGCGAGGGCCAGGTGGGGCGCCTCAAATTTCCCGTGGCTGTCGGGGCCACGATGCTCGAGACGCGCCGACATCCGGTCAATGCGCTCGCGATGCGCCACAGGCTCGAGCGTCAAGTTGATGATTCCGCAAATGCCGCACATGGAGGAAACAGTTTGGAGGCTTCAGCGCACGACTTCCCGGCCGGCACCGGCGTCAGGCCCACGGGTCTCCATCTTCCATACCGAGCAGTCCCATTGGGTCCAGAGCGGCTCGATCTGTCCAGCCCATGTCGCCAGTTGTCCGACGTGGCTGTTGCGCGCCATGACCAGCAACGGCCGCGCCGAAGAAAGCTTCCTCAAGTCCGCGGGATCGAATAGCAAGAGATTCACGCCCTCAGGAGAAGGCTCCCCCGCCCCGGCTTGCCCGGCCGACGGCCCTCCACCGTTTGATGGCGCGATGGGCGCGGTGCGGCGCAATCCCGACGCGTGCGATGAAATGTAGTTGCTCGTCAGCTCGCCCCCACCGGAGGTGAGCAGCCCCACGGGCCGATGGAGGTAAAACGGCATTCCGGTGCGGAAGTAATAGTAGCCGTAAAGAGGCGAGTCTCGTTCGGGGCTTGCCAGAATCGTCTCCGCAAGCTGACGGCTCGAAGCCGTGCGGGCGTAAGTCTTGATGGCTGCCGCCCAGCGGACGACGAGCAACGGCACGGTGACGGCCAGGAGTCCGAAAATCGCCGCCGACCGCGTTCCGCCTTTCAACCGCCTGGCAAGGTTACGGCCGATGACCGCGAGCGCCACCAGGACCAGGCCGGAATAAATCAACGAGGGCTTGGCCAGAGCTATCACCGAGGGATGAAGCCTCCGCGAGAGCCCGGCCTGGAGCGCACCGCTGTGTTCGAGAAAGCGCGGGGCGAATGCCAACAGGAGACCTGAACCGAGCAGGGCGGCAAGCCCGGCCGTCAACCAGTCCGGCGCGCCGCCTTCACCTCGAAGCGCAACTTCTTCCCAACACTGCGCCATCAGGATGCTGAGTGGAACGATGGCCGGAAGAAAATAGGCCGGCAGCTTTGAGTGCGAGATCGAAAAGAAAACCAGCACCACGCCCGCCCAGACCAGCAGGAACAGGACGGGCTTCCCGGCGTCTTGCCGGAGCTCGCGCCAACGCTTGAGCCGGACCCATCCCGCAAACGGCAGAAACAGACTCCACGGGAAGAACCCCGCCAGGTACACAGGGATGTAGTAACCGAGGGAGCCGCCTCGCCGCACGTGGCCGGCGGCAAATCGCACCAGACTTTCATTCCACAGAGCATAGCGCGGGAAGTCCGGGTGACGCACCGAGATGGCGATGAACCAGGGCAGGACGACCGCGAGAAAGACCGCGACGCCCAGTCCCCACCGCACCCGCTTCAGGTCGCCGAATCTCCCTCGCATGGCCTGATAAACAAGCATAGACAGCAGCGGAAGAATGAAGCCCACAGGCCCTTTGGTCATCGTCGCCACACCCATCGCCGCGAACATCAGCGAGTCCATCCAGGCGGGGCGGAGTTCCCTTCCCTCCGCGAACCAGTAGCTTGCCATCGCTACGGTCACGAAGAATGCAAGCGTCATGTCAAACGTGACGAGGCGCGAGAGGCCCACCGCAAGTGGCGAGGTCGCCAGGATGATTCCCGCGCCCAACCCGGCGCGTTCGCCGACGATCCGACGAGCGAGGGACCACGTCAAAAAAATGGCCGAGAGTCCCATGAGCGCCGAGGGGATTCGCGCCGACCGTTCGGAGACGCCCAGCGCGCGGAACGACGCCGCGACCATCCAGAAAAAGACCGGCGGCTTATCGAGATAGGTCAAGGAGTCGAAGTGCGGAGTGACCCAGTCGCCCGAGGCGAGCATCTCGCGCGCCACCTCCGCGTTTCTTCCTTCGTCCGGCTCGAGGAGAGGCAACGACCCGAGTCCGAAGAAAAACAGACATCCCCCGGCGACGAGAAGCAGCAAAACGTGGCGGGAACGGAGAGAGACCGAAGAAAACATTTTCGCGCGCGGAATTAAAAGGAAGGGTGGGACAACCTCCTGAAGCCGTGTTCGGTGCCCGGGGCAGTCGCCGCGCGAAAGCGTCCGGGGGGTCTGAGGTGCGCCGCCCGCGCCCGGCCCCGCGTCACCGAGGGGCGGGTTCCGTCGCCCGGTCGCCCGCGCCCGCGGTGGAACCTGCGTCGGTCCGGTCAAACAATTCCAGGTCGGCTTCGAAGTCGATCCGGTTCTTCTTCATCCAGCGGACTACCCAGACGTCTGCGAGTCCTTTCTTCAGTCTTCCCCAGGTGCCGTACTTCGTCTTGCCGCGGAGACGCGGGTGGTGCCCGACCGGGACCTGCGTTACGCGGTAGCCGCGCATCCTCAGCAGGGTCGGCAGGAAGCGGTGCATCCCCTGGTGAAGTTCAAGCCCCTCCAGGCACTCGCGCCTGAAGGCTTTGAGCGTGCAACCGGTGTCAACAATGTCGTCGCCCGTGACCCAGTTGCGGAAGTTGTTGGCGATCCGCGACGAGGCGCGCTTCCACCAGTTGTCCTGGCGGCGGGTCCGGACCCCGCAAACGGCGTCCCAGTCCTTGAGCAAGTCCACCAAGCGGGGGATTTCCGCAGGATCGTTTTGAAGATCGCCGTCCATCGTGACCACCGCGCGGCCGCGGGCCAGACGAAACCCCGCCGCCATCGCCGCCGTCTGGCCGAGGTTGCGCCGAAAGCGGGCGATGCGGACTCGCGGCTCGCTCT
>QHZM01000052.1 GCA_003224665.1 Acidobacteriota bacterium | reverse complement strand
GCTCAAGACCACGTCAAATTGCATTTCCCTGGCAAGTCGTTCGAGCGTGTCCAGGTCCACCTCCGAGAAAGGCTCCTTGCTTACCAGAATGGTCCCTACACCCTCCGGACCCGCTTCCGCTCCGGCGTTCGCGCCGTCATTCATGCGCCTCACAATGACAATGTGGCGAGCGGGCTCTCCGATCCCGGACTGCATCAGGGAAGCGGTGGCCAGCGAAGTCACCCGGTACATCTCGATGGGTGTGCGTCGGAAATACCAGCGAGAGAAGCTGAGGATGCCGCGTGGAGTAAGGTGGCGCAGAAAAAGTTTCCAAGCCTCCGCGGTGTAAAGCGAGTTTTCCGTGAGCACGAAGGCGCCCGCAGCCGTTGCCGCCCAGGTATCGATCAAGGACACTTGCAGGATATCGAACCGGTTTTTGGACCGGGCGATATAACTCCTGGCCTCATCGTTCACGAACTCTACAATGGGGTTCTGGTCGAGGTGGCCGGTAAAATTGCCGAACCTCTTCTCCACGGCATCGATAATGTCTTCGTTAATCTCGACCGCGAGCGCTGACTTCTGGCCGAAGATCAGGGCTGAGAGCACGTCCCGCCCGCCCCCTGCGCCCACCACGAGCACCCTGGAGTCCGGCCTGAGGTAATGAGCGAGGTTTGTTACGTCGTACTTCAAGTGCTCGAGTGGCTTCCAATCGCCATCAAATTGCGTAAGCACAGTCTCTGCGCTCGAGTCAATTCTCAGAAAAAGCTGCCAGACTTTTCTGTCGGCGGGGTAAGACGGACTCAGTCCCCATCCAAAAGGTTTTTCCCGCCGTCCCGGGTCGTCGCTGACCGTAATGCGCGAAAACGAATTCCACCTCTCGTAGATCGGCGGCGGCTCCACTTTGCCTTTGGCCCAAGTGACCTTTAGGAAGCGCCGTTGCGCTCCCGGCAAAACCCTATCGAGGGTGATGAACGCCGCACAAGTCATGCCGGCGATAAGCGCCAGCGAGCGCAGCCCGCGGAGATCCCCCTCTATGCTGATAAACATTGCCCCGCCGCTCGCCACGAGCGCCACCAAAAAAACCGCCGCCGGGCCTCCCACCGTCTTCAGCGCATAGATCAGCAGGACGCAACCGCTGGCCGCGCCCGCGAGATCGGCCGCGTAGAGCTTGCTGACTTGCCGAGGGAAGCGGGTCAGTGCAAGGCACACTGAGACGCCGCTGAAGAAAAAAGGGACAGAGACCACGGCATAAGTTAGGGCCATCACAGCCAACCTGTTAGCTGAGTTTGCGGAGGTCAACGGAAATCGCAGATGCACGATGATGGCGACTACTGAAGAAACCGCAAAAAGGAGCGCGCACCGTGCCATCTCAGACTTTGCGTCACGAGGACTCGACCCCTCAAAACCCAGATAGACCCAAATCGCGCCCGCCGTCATTCCAAACATCGCCAGGGAAATGGCCATGAACGCGAAGTGGTACCAAAGGGTCACGCTGAAGATCAGGATTGCAGAATAGTGTAACAATTCCCGCTGGAGCGCCGGTCTATGGCCGGCGGAGTTTCCGGCGCTCGCAGAGCGCCGCTACAAGAAATGTCTGCCACGATATTCTGCAATCCTGAATAGGTCCTCCTGTTAAAGTCTGCCACGATCGAAAAAGATTAATGACTGTTTCGGGGGGTGAAGTTCCCTCGCTCCTCTCCGTCGAGAGGGGCGAATTCAGGTCACAAGATTCCCCGCACTTGACCCTGGAGGGGGGTCGCGAAAACTCGCCATAAGTTATTCGAGATGAGGGTGGTAGCGGGGGAGAGAATCGAACTCTCGGCCTAGGGATTATGAGACCCTCGCTCTACCACTGAGCTACCCCGCCAATCGGCGACCGGTCCTGATTGTCAGTCTTTCCGCTGGCGCCTCTACAAATAGTAGGCGATGACGGCTCGCCCGGTCAAGAAAACGAATTCCCCGGAAGTCGACCCTGTTTTTGATGCTTCCGAATTATTTCCGGTCACGCCGCGGCGGGCCGATAAAATGCCAGTTGAGCATCGCCGTGGCGAACGAGGCGAGCGCGCGCCAGGCTCGCGTAATGTTCCTCCAGCACAACGTGGCGGGAGTGTTCAGCGATGATCAGAGAACCAACTGAGACCAGCTTCGAGCGCCCGAGCTGCCGCAAGGCGTGGTGGTATTCCCGGATTTCGTCGTAAGGCGGGTCGAGAAACACGTAATCGAACCGCGCGCCTTCTTCGTCGAGTCTCTCGAGCCCGGACAACACCTGGCAGGTCATCAGCCGGAAGCCCGATTCGATTTTCAGGGCGGCAAGGTTCTTGCGGATGAGCTCAACGGCGGGGCGGTGATGTTCGACGAAGACGACCTGGGTAACGCCGCGGCTCAGCGCCTCAAGGCCCACGGCGCCTGACCCGGCATAGGTGTCAAGGAACGTCGAGCCGGCGATCTCGGGGCCGAGGACGTCAAACAAAGTCTCGCGCAACTGCTCGGAAGTGGGCCGCAGGTGGCCGCCCTTCAGGTTCCTGATTTGAAGTCCGCGAAATGTGCCAGCGATAATCCGCATGAGGAAATCAGGTCATTGATTCATCGGGTCATGGGGCTATTGACAGGAATCAAACCAGTCCATCTGTCGTCAATGGCTCAATGACTCGATGGCCCAATGATGCAATCCAGAATCACGCGACCCCGGCCAGCCTGTAACGCCGCGGCCACTCCGCGCGCAGGTAAACCATGAACGCGTCGAGCTCCGCGGCTGACCCAGGACGCTCGACGAACTCCGTCCCCTCGGCCCTGGCCCATTCCAGGATTTCCTGGTCGCGCAGCAAGTTGGCGAAATGAAACCCCGGGATGCCCCACTGCCGTGTGCCGAAAAACTCGCCCGGGCCTCGAAGCTTCAAATCGACTTCCGCAATCCGGAACCCGTCGGTGGTCTCAACGAACGTGCGGAGGCGTTCCTCGGAAACCTCGTTGCGCGGTCCGGCCGCCAAGGCCAGGCAGTAGGACTTCCCGCTCCCCCGTCCAACTCGGCCGCGGAGTTGGTGCAGTTGCGCCAGGCCGAAGCGCTCCGCGTGCTCGACGACCATCACGGTGGCATTGGGAACGTCCATCCCCACTTCGATGACGGTCGTCGAAACAAGGACGCGGATCTCACCCTGTTTGAAGCGTTGCATGACGCTTTCTTTTTCCTCGCTCGGCAGGCGGCCGTGGAGCAGTCCCACGGAAAATTCGGGAAACGCGACGCGCGCCAGGTGCTCGTACATGCGCACCGCGGGGCGGAGGTCGAGTTTCCCTGACTCTTCGATGACCGGATAGACGACGTAGGCTTGCCCGCCTCGCTTCACTTTCTCGCGCACAAAGTCAAAAGCCCGCTCTCGCTCTCGCTCATCGAAGAGCCTCGTCTCGATGGGGGTGCGGCCCGGCGGAAGCTCGTCAATGACCGAGAAGTCGAGGTCGCCGTAGAGCGTCAGAGCGAGAGTGCGAGGAATCGGCGTCGCGGTCATCACCAGGACGTCCGGCGGGACTCCCTTGCGGATCAGCCTGTAGCGCTGCATCACTCCGAAACGGTGCTGCTCGTCCACGACGACCAGGCCCAGTCGGGCGAACTTCACGTCCTCTTCGATCAAGGCGTGAGTGCCGACTACAAAATGGACGTTCCCCTCGGCGATCCGTCGTTTGAGTTCCGCCTTCTCGGCGGCCTTACGGCCGCTGATGAGCAATTCAACCCCGTAAGGCAATGGACGCAATAAATTCTTGATGTACAAGTAATGCTGCGTGGCCAGAATTTCCGTTGGCGCCATCAACGCCACCTGGTAGCCGTTCTCGAGGGCAAGGATTGCCGCCTGGATGGCCACAATGGTTTTCCCCGACCCCACGTCGCCCTGGAGCAGGCGGTTCATCGGCCGGGGCGAGCACATGTCGTCCGCGATTTCTTTCAGCACCCGCTTCTGCGCCGCGGTCGGATGGAATGGAAGGATTTGCTTGATGGATTCGCGCACGCTTGCCGTGACGCGGAACTCGACCCCCGGTGACGCTTTGGCCTTTCGTCGTTTCAAGACCAGTCCGGCCGAAACGTTAAAGAACTCTTCAAAGATCAGCCGCACCTGGGCCGGCGATCGAAAGCGGAGCAAGTCTTCGAGCCGCTGTTCCTGGCCGGGGAAGTGAGTCTCGCGCAGCGCGGTCGGCCGATCGAGCAAGCGGTTCTTGTGGCGCACCGATTGCGGAAGGCGGTCGGGAATCGCGCCGTCCAGCCAAGCCAGGGCGGTGGCCATCAGTCGCCGGAGAATGCGAGGCCCGAGCTTCCCCAGCGATTCGTAAATGGGGACAACGCGTCCCACCTCCAGCGAGTCCTTCCCAGTCGCCTCCGACTCAGTAAGGATTTCAAACTGGGGCTGCACCATCTGCAAGTTTCCGCTGCCGAAAGGGTCAAGTTCAACTTTGCCGTAAAAGAAAACGCGCTGGCCCGGCCGGAAGACCTTTTGCCTTTCCAGGTAAAGGGCGTGGAACCATTTGCACCGGAGCATGCCGCTGGAATCCGTGGCGCCCAAGTCGTAAATATGAAGGCCCCGCCGGGTCCTCAGGAGGCCACAGGCCAGGACATTGGCCAGGACGGTGGTGGTCTGTCCAGGGATCAGGTCGCGGATGGGAGTCAGACGGGTGCGGTCTTCGTAGCGGAAAGGCGCGTAGTAGAGGAGGTCTTCCACCGTGCGGATCCCGCGCGAGGCCAAAATTTCCGCCCGCGCCGGGCCAACGCCCTTCAGGTACTTGACTTCGGAAGCGAGCGTCAACTTGGGAGTGGGCATCCTGTCTCAGTTCGCCTATTATAACTTTTGCTTTGAGGTTTCCCTGCCCCTTTGGCTCGGCTTGCATTGTCCCTATAAGAATGCCGGGGCCGGCCAGCAAGGCCGAAAACCCTGAAGCTCGGGCCCGGCGGAGCGAGGTCTTGGTGCGGACTGATTCCAGGCTTACACGGAGAAAATACAGCCCAGGCGGGGAAGGGGTCAAAGGACTGGAAGCCGCGGGCGGTTGAGGGCGGATGACAGCCGCGGCGCGGTGGGCTAATACATCAGAGACGCTTGGCAAGGCAGGCTGGCGCGAGCCCAGGCGGAGGACCGCCGTCGGCTTTCGGGTCAACAGTCGAATGCGCGCTCTGCGCCGAGCTGCCGGTAATCAGGCGCGCGCAGCGGCGGTTTCACCCTTTTCGATTGGGGCGTCAACCAGGTTGCCCCATTCCGTCCAACTGCCGTCGTAGTTGCGAACCTTATCGAAGCCCAGCAGGTACTTCAACACAAACCAGGAATGAGAGCTCCGCTCGCCGATCCGGCAATAGGCGACCACTTCGCGGTCTGCCCGGACCCCCTGCCCTTCGTAGAGCTTCACCAACTCATCGTAGGATTTGAACGTCCCGTCTTCGTTGGCGGCTTTCGCCCAGGGGATGTTCGCGGCGTCCGGGATGTGGCCGCCGCGCTGGGCAGTCTCCGTCATACCCGGCGGCGCGATCACTTTGCCTGTAAACTCGTCCGGCGAACGCACGTCCACCAGATACCGGTTCCTCTTTTGAAGGACTTCAAAAATCAGCTCGCGTCGCGCTCGGAGGCTTTCGTCGGGCGAGCTGGCTTTATAGTTCGTGGCAGGGAACTTCGGCACTTCGGTCACGATCGGCTTGTGTTCGAGCTCCCACTTCTTGCGCCCGCCGTTCATCAGCCGCGCGTCCTTGTGCCCAAAATACTTCGCCTGCCAAAGCGCGTAAGCGGCGAACCAGTTGTTGTTGTCGCCGTATAACACCACCGTGCTGTCATTCGAAATGCCGGAGTTCCTGCAAAGCTCTTCAAATTGCTTCTGGCCGAGCAGGTCGCGGCGGACGTTGTCCTGAAGCTGGGATGTCCAGTTCCACGCGATGGCATTCTTGATGTGGCCCTTCTCGTACGCCGTGGTATCCACATCCACTTCAACGAGTCGCACTTTGGGGTCATCCGCATGCGCGGCCACCCAATCCGTGCTGACCAAAACTTCGGGATGCTTGTAATCTCCCATCTCAAAGACCTCCTGTCAAAAATTCTGATTGATGCGGGGTTTAACTTAGGAGGAACAAAAAGCCGAGGTTCAACAACAGCCGCTACAACAACAGCCCGCCCTAGCCTGGACCTGGATAAGGAAGGAATCCCCTGAGAAACTTGACGGCATGGCATCTCTATACCATATCGAGTGGTTTTTGACAACGCGAAGGCAACGCCAGAGCACCGAGTGCCGCCATTCCGAAGGCCTTGGCTGCGGACATGCGGTCACTTGACGGACCGGAGGCTGATTTGCTATATAATTCTATGGGAGGGCCTGTTTGGGGCCCTTGGAGAGACGGGCAAGGCATCATTAACTTATTGAAATGGAAGCACTTACTTACAGAAAACCAAGTCACAGGGGGGCTTCTTCCCGAGGCGAGGGTCTTCGCAAGATTGCCCGCCGAAATTCGGCAAAGAGCAGCTCCCTTCGAGCAAGTCGGTATAATTTCGCAACGGAGAAGAAGATTCTCGGGAAGGTTTCAAAAATGCGGGAGACTCATGGCGGCCGATCGGCTGGGGGGGCGGCCAAGAAGATACAGATCGATGTCCAATACCTTGCCGCAGTGAATGAATTTGAGACTGCTGTCCGCCATCTCCGGAAACAAAGATTCGGCAAGGCCAAGGAAATTTTTGAGAAATTAGCCAGCAGTCCTGTCCGGGAGGTGGCGGCGCGCTCGGCGGTCCACCTTCGTTTCTGCGATCACAAGCTCGGCTCGCCAAAGGCGGCCGCTAAGTCCGCCGAAGACTGCTACAGCCTGGGAGTGTTCGAAATGAACGCCGGGCGATATGAGCAGGCCATCGAGTCCCTCAGTAAGGCCGACAAAATGGCTCCTAACCGGGAGCACATCCGCTACGCCCTCGCCGCCGCTCATGCAGCCCTGGGGAATGCGGCGGTAGCCATCGAACACTTGAAGGCGGCCATCTCGTTCCGACCGCAAAACCGCGCTCAGGCTCGTCTCGACCCAGAATTCAAAACGCTGGCGGAAGACCCCCGGTTCAGGCAGCTCACGAACCCTTCTTAAGTTCCGGTTCGACCGCCCAACCGCCCTCTGGCTGCAAGTGGTCGAAACTGTCGCGGCTTTGAAAGACTGCTTCCTCGCCCGCGTCCGCCCGGGACACAACCTCGGCACGTCTCTTCACTGGCGCCAAGAAAAAGACATCTAGCCTACAGTTCCACGCCCCCGAGTGGCGCTCAGGCTCAGTCGGTGATTTCGCAACTGCAGGGGACCGCTCGCGTTGCGGCAGTCCTGCTCGCCGCGCGCCCTCCGGCTATTGCCAGGCGCGGTCAATTGGAGATAGATTGGTCTTCGCTCCCCGTGTGGAGCTCCAGATGGCGAAGAAGAAATTTTCGGTCCTCATTCTTGCGGCAGGCAAGGCGACGCGGTTCAAATCCGAACAATCCAAAGTGCTCCATCGCCTGGCCGGCTTGCCGCACGGGGAATACGTCTTGCGAAGCGCCCTGGCTGCCGGGCCCGAGCAGACCTTGATGGTCATCGGCCATGCCG